>NZ_JBHVET010000250.1:0-10606 GCF_042802135.1 Kitasatospora sp. NPDC057512 | reverse complement strand
GGACGGGAACATCCCGTCGGGGCACCGCCGTCGGCCCGGGCGCTCAGCCGGGCAGGAGCCGCCGGAGGATCGGCGCGGCCCGGTCGGCGAGGTCGTGCTCGCCGTCCGGGGTCGGGTGCAGCCCGTCCGCGTAGACCCGGTCGGCCTCGGCGACGGGCAGCACCTCCCGGCCGTCGACCAGGTGCAGCCGCGGGTCGCCGAGCCGCTGGAGCACCCGGACCGCCTCGCCGGTCAGCTCGCGGACGCCCTCCAGGGTGAGCCCGGCGGAGTTGACCGCCTTCTCCCGCTCCACCGAGGGCAGCGCGGCGATCACCGCGATCGGGGTGTCGGGGTGGCCGTCGCGGATGGTCTCGACGAAGCCGCACACTGCCGAGCCCCAGCTGCGGGCGGTGAACACGCCGCGGATGTAGACGTTGGTGCCGATCTCCAGGGTGATCAGCTCGGCCGGGGTGTCCCGGACGACCCGGGCGACCAGCGGGTCCAGGTAGGCCTCCCCGGCGAAGCCGAGGTTGCGCAGCCGCCAGCCGTGCCGGACGGCCACCAGGGAGACCCAGCTCTCGGACGGGCCGTGCGGGAACATCGCGTGGGTGAGCGAGCTGCCGTACGCGATCCAGCGCGGGCCGGTGCGTTCGAGGGGCTCCAGCACCCGGTGGCCGCGCAGCGCGAGCGGGCCGAGCCGGGTGCGGCTGAGGTGCGGCAGCCAGACCTCCACCTCGGCCGGGCCGTTCGCGCCGGCGGGCAGCGGCAGGACCAGCCGGTGGCGGCCGGACACCGGGTGCCAGCGGTGGGCGACGACGCCGTCCACCACCACGTCCAGCGGCGCGCTGCCGGGTTCGGCGTCCAGTTCCAGGACCAGTTCGACGGCGTCGGTGCGCAGGCCGAAGCGGGCGCCGGCCGGGAGCCGGGCGAGGCGGGCGAAGTCGGCGGAGAGCGTGGTCGCCACCCGGTCCAGCGGCAGGCGCAGCGGGATCCAGCGGTCCTCGTGGCGGGCCAGGCCGCTGATGCCGTCCCAGGAGAGCCGGGGGTCGTCCGGGGTGAGCGATTCGACGGCGTCGGTGGTGGCCGCGGTGGCGGCGGGCCGGGTGGCGGTCACGCCCGGCCCTCCTGGAGGTCCGCGACCCGGGCCGAGGCGTCGGCGGCCGACTCCCCGACCGCCGATTCCCCGACCACCGGTTCCGCGGCGCCCTCGTCCGTCCCGCCCCCGCCCTTCGGCGTGCCCAGCCCGAGGGCGGCGGCGACCAGTCCGACGGCCGAGAACAGCGCGGCCACCAGGAAGGCCCAGTGGTACGCGGAGAGCGAGGGCGAGGCGCCGCCGACGCCGGTGAGCACCGCCGCGCCGACCGCGACGCCGATGCCGCCGCCGAGTTGGAGCGCGGCGGTGACCAGCGCGGTGGCCAGGCCCTGGTCCTCGTTCTTCACGCCGCCGACGGCGGCGATGTTGAAGGCGAGGAAGCTGGTGCCGTTGCCGAGCCCGTGCACGATCAGCGCGGGCAGCAGGACGCTCAGGTAGTTGCTGTCGGTGCCGGTGCGCAGGAACAGCAGGATGCCGCCGCCCTGGAGGAGCAGGCCGAGGACGGCCGCGGGGCGCAGCCCGGAGCGGTTGATCAGCCTGGGCGCGAGGTTGACGGCGAGCAGGATCGCGGCGGCCATCGGGACGATCGCCAGGCCCGCCTGGAGGGCGCTGTAGCCGAGCACCTGCTGGAGGTAGAGCAGGGCGATGAACTGCCAGCCGATGGTGGCGCAGGCCCAGACCAGGCCGACGGTGTTGGCGGTGGACAGGGTGCGCGAGCGGAAGATCCGCAGGGGCAGCAGCGGGTCGGTGCGGCGCTGCTGGATGACCACGAAGGCGACCAGCAGGACGACGGCGGCGATCAGCGAGCCGAGGGTGGTAGCGGAGCCCCAGCCGACCTCGGGGGCGCGGACGAGTCCGAGGACGAGCAGCAGGACGCCGGCGGTGGCGGTGAGCGCGCCGGCCGCGTCGAAGCCGGGCCGTTCGCCGGTGCGCGGCTGGTCGGGGGCGACGGCGTAGTTGGTGACGGCGAGGACGAGCGAGGCGACGACGAAGGGCACGAAGAAGATGAGCCGCCAGTGCAGTTCGGTCAGGACGCCGGAGAACACCAGGCCGGCCGCGTAGCCGCTGGCGCCGGTGAGGGAGAAGATGCCCATCGCGCGGGTGCGCTCGGGGCCCTCCTTGAACGTGGTGGTGATGATCGACATCGCCGCGGGGGCGATGAAGGCGGCGGCGACGCCCTTGACGACGCGGCTGACGACCAGCAGGGTGCCGTCGGAGACGAGCCCGCCGGCCAGGCTGACCAGGGCGAACACGGCGGTGGCCCAGAAGAACAGCCGGCGTCGGCCGAAGAGGTCGGCGGCGCGGCCGCCGAGCAGCAGGAAGCCGCCGTAGGCGACGGCGTAGCCGGAGATGATCCACTGCAGCGTCTCCGGCCCGAGGCCGAGGTCCTGCTTGATCTCCGGTAGGGCGACTCCCATCAGGGAGACGTCCATCGAGTCGAGGAAGAGCTGGGCGCAGAGCACCAGGAGTGCCAGCCCCTTGTGTGCGCCGAGGGTGCGGGGCGCCGTGTCCGGCATCGGCCCTCTCCCAATCCATCTGGCAGACAATCGTCTGCATCTCAATCAAGTGGACCGAACGTAGCAGTCAAATCATCTAGCGTCAAACAATCTTGGAGCTACACGAGCCCCAACACCCCTTGCATCGCGAGGAGTTGACTTCCTATTGTTTGATAATTGCCGAACCTTAGAAATATCGGCCCAACCCACGGGGGAGTTGCCCACCCATGCCCGAATCCCTGCCCGGGCCCCTGCCCGAATCCGCCAGACGTCCCCGCCTGCCCTCGCTCACCGGCATCAGGTTCCTGATCGTGGTCCCGGTCTTCGCCTTCCACGCCGACATGGAGAAACCGTTCGGCGACGCGGGGGTCGCCGACGCCTACGCCTGGCTCGTCGGCAACGGCGCCTGGACCGCGATCAGCTGCTTCTTCGTCCTCAGCGGCTTCGTGATCACCTGGGGCTCGCGCCCGGACCACGGCGCCCGCGGCTTCTGGCGCCGCCGCGCCGCCAAGATCTACCCGCTGCACGTGCTCACCTGGGCCGCCGCACTGGTGCTGCTCGCCCTCGCGGGCACGGCGGCGACCCTCCGCCAGGCCGTCCCCAACCTGTTCCTGGTGCATACCTGGGACCCGGACCGCGAGGTCTTCTCCAGCCTCAACGACGTCAGTTGGTCGATCTCCTGCGAGGTCTTCTTCTACGCCGCCTTCCCGCTGCTGGTGCGCTGGATCCGGCGGATCCGCCCCGAACGGCTCTGGGCCTGGACCGCCGGGGTGATCGCCGCGATCCTGCTCGTCCCGGCCGCCGCCGCCCTGCTGCCGGACCGTCCGCCGCTGCCGTTCGGCTCCGGCTCGGTGTGGCAGTTCTGGTTCGTCTACGTGTTCCCGCCGGTACGGCTGCTGGAGTTCGTCCTGGGCATCCTGCTCGCCCGGATCGTCCTCACCGGCCGCCGGCTGCCGGTCGGGGCGCTGCCCGCCGCCCTGCTCCTCGTCCCGGCCCAACTCCTCGCCAAACAGCTGCCGTTCCTGTGGGGCCTGACCACCCCCGCGATCGTCCCGATCGCCCTGCTGCTGCCCGCGCTCGCCGCCCGCGACGTGGCCGCCCGGCGCTCCTTCCTCACCTCCCGGCCGATGGTCACCCTCGGCAGCTGGACCTTCGCCTTCTACCTGGTCCACCGGCTGGTCCTGGACCACGGCCACCGCGCCCTCGGCGCCGGACGGACCTTCGGCACCCCGGTCGCCGCCGCGCTGCTGCTCGGCGCGTTCACCGCCGCCTGGCTGCTCGCCGGGCTCCTGCACCGGTACGTCGAGCTCCCGGCGGTACGGCTGCTCGCCGCGCCCCGGCGGCGCCCCGCCAACTCCCCGCCCCCGGGCCCCTCGGCGGACCCCTCGGCGGACCCGGCCACGGGCCCGACGCCCGCACCCGGCCTGGCCGCCGCCACCCCGTCCCGGACCACCTGACCCCGGGTCCCACCACCCGACCACGACCACCCCGGCCACGACCACCACCACGACCACGACCACGACCACGACCACAGCGAACCGACCGAGAGGCAGACCGATGACCGATCAGGACCTCACCGCCTACCCCCTCCCGCTCTCCCCCTACGGCGAGCCGCCCGCCGAGTTCGCCGAGCTGCGCGCCAAGTGCCCGGTCAGCCGGGTCCGACTGCCCAGCGGCGACCAGGCCTGGCTGGTCACCGGCTACGACGAGGTCGTCTCCGCGCTCTCCGACCAGCGGCTGTCCCGGGCCGCCCTGCGCGAGCCGGGCGCCGTACGCACCGTCTCCGGCGAGGACTTCTCCGACAACCCGTACAACCTGCTCAACCAGGAGGGCCCCGACCACGCCCGGCTGCGCCGGCTGATCTCCCCCGCCTTCACCCCGCGCAAGGCCGAGCGCTGGCGCTCCCGGGTGGTCGAGATCGCCGACGAGCTGATCGACCACCTGGTCGAAGGTCCCCGGCCCGCCGACCTGCACCACGACTTCGCCGCCGTGCTGCCGGTCTGGGTGATCTGCGAGATGGTCGGCGCCCCCGTCGAGGACCGCCCGCTGCTCCAGCAGTGGACCGACCGGCTGGTCTCCATCACCGCCCACACCCCCGAGGAGCGGCTCGCCGCCCGCCAGGAGTCCGCCGCGTACGTCGCCGGGCTGGTCGCCGAACGCCGGGCGAACCCCGGCGAGGACCTGCTCTCCACCCTCATCTCGGCCCGCGACGACCAGGACCGCCTCGACGAGCGCGAGCTGGTCTGGCTCGGCATCAACCTGCTGGTCGCCGGCCACGACACCACGGTCAGCGCGGTCTCCCGGGCGCTCTACCAGCTGCTGCGCCACCCCGACCAGTGGCGGCTGCTCACCGAGCGCCCCGACCTGCTGGAGAACGCGACCGAGGAACTGCTGCGCTACGCCCCGCCGTCCGAGATCGGCTTCATGCGGGTCGCCACCGAGGACCTGGAGCTGGCCGGCACCCCGGTGGCCAGGGGCGAGGGCGTCATCCCGGTGATGCACGCGGCCGGCCGCGACGTCCGCCGGGTCGACGACCCGGAGCGGCTCGACCTCACCCGCGCCGACCCCCGGCACGTCGCCTTCGGCCACGGCGCCCACTACTGCCCCGGAGCGGGCGTCGCCCGGATGGAGCTCCAGGTGGCCTTCGGCACCCTGGCCCGCCGGCTGCCCTCACTGCGGCTCGCGGTGCCCGCCGAGGAGGTCGAGTGGCTCGGCGGCCTGCTGACGCTGCGTCCGAAGGCGCTGCCCGTCGAGTGGTGACGGCCCCGGGACCCGGAAGCGGCCCCGGGGCCCCGACCCGGTAACCCCCTTCCCGGCGGCCCGGCCGGGCGACCCCGGCACCCGGATACGGCGACCCGGTCCGACGGCCCGTCCGTTGGGCCGGGTCGTCACCCGCCGCCCGGCCGTAGGGACGGGTTCTGGTCCGTACGGACGCCCGAAGACGGAACACCTGTCCGATCCCGAGACTTGGGGCCAGCCGGTACACCCGTCCCCTCGACCGGACCACCCGCTCCACCCAGGAACGAGGCCCCATGCCCACCACGCCCCCGTTGGCCCTGACCGGCCACGACCTGACCCTCACCGACATCGTGTCCGTCGCCCGGGCCCGCCCCGGCGCCGCCGGACCGGTCCTCGCCCCCGCCGCCGCCGAGCGGATGGCCGCCTCCGTCGCGCTCAAGGAGGACTGGCTGGCGCGCGGCATCCCGCTGTACGGCATCACCACCGGCTTCGGCGACTCCGTCGCGCACCAGATCTCCGCCGACCGGGCCGCCGCGCTCCAGCGGAACCTCGTCACCTACCACCTCAACGGCACCGGCCCGACCGCCGCGCCCGAGGTCGCCCGCGCCGTCCAGCTGATCCGCGCCAACTGCCTGGGCCGCGGCCCGTCCGCGATCCGCCCCGCCGTGGTCGACACCCTGCTGCGCCACCTGGCCGCCGACATCCTGCCGCTCATCCCCGAACGGGGCTCGCTCGGCGCCAGCGGCGACCTCGTCCCGCTCTGCTACCTGGCGCACGCCCTGCTCGGCGAGGGCGAGGTGCTGCACCGCGGCCGGGTCCGCCCGGCCGCCGAGGCGCTCGCCGAGGAGGGCATCGAGCCGGTCGTGCTCTCCGCCAAGGAGGGCCTGGCCCTGATCAACGGCACCGCCTTCACCTCCGCCTTCGCCGTCCTGGCCGCCCACGACGCGGCCGAACTCGCCGCCGCCGCCGACCTCGCCACCGCCCTCGCGGTGGAGGCGCTGCACGGCAACGCCTCGCACTTCCACCCGTTCCTGCACCGGCAGAAGCCGCACCGCGGCCAGCTCACCTCCGCCGCCACCATCCGCGCCCTGCTCGACGGCTCCGAGCTCGCCACCGACTACCGGGGCATCCTCGACCGCCAGGAGCGCCTGGGCGACCGCGGCTTCCTCACCCACGAGCACCGCATCCAGGACCCGTACTCGCTGCGCTGCGCCCCGCACGTCACCGGCGTGCTGCGGGACACCCTGGACTGGGTGCGGCCCTGGCTGGAGACCGAGGTCAACGCCTCCACCGACAACCCGCTGTTCGACACCGAGGAGGGACTGCTGCACCACGGCGGCAACTTCTACGCCGGCCACGTCGGCCAGGCCATGGACAGCCTCAAGACCGCCGTCGCCAACACCGCCGACCTGCTGGACCGCCAACTCGCCCTGGTGGTCGACCCCAAGTTCAACCGCGGCCTGCCGCCCAACCTGATCGCCCCCGCCGCCGACACCGACGCCCACGCCGGGCTGCACCACGGCTTCAAGGGCATGCAGATCGCCGCCTCCGCGCTCACCGCCGAGGCGCTGAAGACCGCCGCCCCCGCCTCGCTGTTCTCCCGGTCCACCGAGGCGCACAACCAGGACAAGGTGAGCATGGGCACGATCGCGGCCCGCGACGCCCGTACGGTCGTCGAACTGGCCCGCGACGTCACCGCGATCCACCTGCTCGCCGTCGCCCAGGCGGTCGAGCTGCGGGGCCTGCGCCAGGCCTCGCCCACCCTCCAGAAGGTGCACGGCCTGATCCGCGAGCACGCCCCGTTCACCGACCGCGACCGGCGGATGGACGGCGACATCGCCGCCGTGGCCGGCCTGGTCCGGGACGGCTCGCTGCGCCGCGCCGCCGGGCTCCCGGAGCCCTTCGCCGCACACTGACCCCCTCCCCTCCCCCGTACCTCCCCTCCCCCGCACCGGCACGTCCCGTCCGCGACTCCCCACAGCCCGAGGAGCAATCAGAGATGCTGCTACTGCGCGACCCCGCCCAACGCCAGGACGCCGCCGAGCGCCTGGACTCCCACACCGCCCTGATCCACCGCACCTGGCAGGGCCAGGACCCGGCCGACCGCTACGGCGCCAAGCTCGCCACCACGCTGGCCGCCGCCGTGCGCTCCCCGATGTACGCCGAGACCCTCGCCGGCGGACTCGCCGAGCGGCTGCGCTCCGACGACCCGCTGACCCCCGCCGAGGCCCTGGACGCCTTCGCCGCACTGCCCTTCCTCGGCAAGAAGGAACTCGGCGGCCACGGCGCCGGCGCGTTCACCCGCCCGCTGTCGGAGTTCCTGCACTACTACGAGTCCTCCGGCACCACCGGCGACCCGGCCCCCGCCCCCAAGGCGGTCGACGACCTGCTGATCAACACGCTCAACATCGGCGAGATGTGGGGCCGGCTGCTGCGGCCCGCCGACGTCGCCCTGATCCTCATCAACGCCCCCTTCGCGCCCGCCGCCTACCAGTTCGAGAAGGTGCTGGAGTACCTCGGGGTGATGTCCTTCCGCCCCTGGGTGGACAACATCACCGGCGACTACACCCGGGTGCTGCGGCTGATCTCCGAACTGAACGCCAACGTCTACGTCGGACCGCCCTCCCGGCTGCTGGAACTGGCCCAGTTCTCGCAGCGCAACGGCCTGCCGCTGCCCCGCTTCGACCGGCTGCTGCTGATGGCCGAGCAGACCGGCCCCAGCTTCGTGCGCCACCTCGAACGCCTCACCGGCGGCACCGCCTACGTCGGCTCGTACGGGTCCTCGGAGACCGGCACCCTCGCCGTCACCTGCGAACACCGGCGGCTGCACCTCCAGTTGCAGAGCTACCTGCTGGAGATCGACGACGGCGAGCGCACCACCGTGCTCGGCCCGGACACCGACCCGGTGCAGGGCGAACTGGTCGTCACCACCCTGGACATCCCCTCCCGGCCGCTGCTGCGCTACCGCACCGGCGACCTGGTCCGGATCGAGACCGACCCGTGCGACTGCGGCATCCGGCTGCCCGTCCTGCGCACCCTCGGCCGGGCCCAGGACGTCCTGCTGCTCGCCGAGAACAACATCCGCCAGGACGACCTGGAGGAGGCGCTGTGGGCCGAGGCCCTGCCGGGCGCCTCGGTGTTCAACTACATGCTGGTGCTGCGCGGGCGGACCATCGTCTGCCTGGTCACCACCGACGGCACCCCGGACGGCTCCTGGTCGCGGGTGCTGGAGCAGCGCCTCGCCCCGCTGTTCGAGGAGTACACGGTGACCGTCCACCCGGTGGAGAAGCTGCCCCCGCTGGCCTCGCTCGGCCAGTACCTGGGCTGGAAGCTCTCCCGGGTCCTGGACCTCAACGAGGAGGCCAACTGGGGCCGGCTGCCCGCACCGCTCACCTCGCTGGTGCGCGAGTCACTGGCGCAGGTCGAGAAGGCCACGGGGGTGAAGGCATGAGCGGTCTCTTCGGGCTGGTGTCGCGCAGCGGGGATGTGCGCGAACGGGCCGACCTCGTACGGGAGTCCACCGACACCCTGACCCACCGCGGCCCGCGCCGCGGCGGCACCTGGCTGGCCCGGCACGCCGGGCTCGGCCACCGCCAGTTCCACACCGGGCCGCGCAACGACGTACCGCAACCCTGGTTCCCGCCCGAACTGGATCCGGCCCCGGCCGTCATCGCCTTCTCCGGCGAGCTGCTCAACCCCGGCCCGCTGCACACCGCGCTGACCGCCCGCGGCCACCGCATCCGCAACGGCTCGGACGCCGAACTCGTCCTGCGCGCCTACCTGGAGTGGGGCGCCGACGCCGCCGGGCGGCTGGTCGGCGGCTACGCGGCGGCGATCTGGGACACCCGCACCGAGGAGCTGGTGCTGATCCGCGACCGGCTCGGCGTCGAGCCGCTCTACTGGTCCGAACTCCCGGACGGCTCCCTCGCGTTCGGCTCGGAGCCGAAGGCCCTGCTGGCCGCCGGGCTGCCCGCCGAGGTGGACGCGAACGGCCTGGTGGACGTCCTCACCGTCGCGCTCAAGCGCCCCGGCGACGCCGTCTACCGCGGCCTGCGCGAGGTCCGCCCCGGCTGGCTGCTGACGGCCGGCCCGAACGGCGTGCGCCACCGGCGCTACTGGGCGCCGGAGGCCGCCGAGCACACCGACGACGAGCGGACCACCGTCCAGCGGGTGCGCGCCCTGCTCGCCGACACCGTGCGCCGACAGTCCGCCGACACCGGCGTCAAGCCCGGCGCCCTGCTCTCCGGCGGCCTGGACTCCAGCGCCATCGTCGGCCTGGCCGCGGCCGGCGGCGACAAGGTCTCCACCTACTCGGTCGACTTCGCCGGCAGCGAGACCGATTTCAAGGCCGACGCCCTGCACGTCAGCCGGGACGCCCCGTACGTGAAGGCGGTGGTCGACCACGTGGGCACCAGGCACACCGAGATCCTGCTGGACGCCCCCTCGCTGCTCGACCACCTGGGCGCCACCCTGCGCGCCCGCGACCTGCCCGGCGTCGGCGACCTCGACGTCTCGCTGCACCTGCTCTTCCGCGAGGTGCGCGGCCACGCCGAGGTGGTGCTCTCCGGCGAGGGCGCGGACGACGTCTTCGGCGGCTTCCCCTGGTTCACCGCCGAGGCGGAGCGCCCGACCGCGAACTTCCCGTGGTCGGCCGGGATCTCCGACCGCAGCGGGATGCTCTCCGCCGAGCTGCGCCGCCACCTGGACGTGGACGCCGAGGTGGCGGCCCGCTACCGCGAGGCGCTCGCCGAAGTCCCGCGGCTGGACGGCGAGTCGGGCGCGGACCTGCGGCTGCGCGAGGCCTTCCACCTCCAGCTCACCCGCTTCCTGCCGTTCCTGCTCGACCGCAAGGACCGGATGAGCTTCGCGGCCGGCCTGCTGGTCCGGCTGCCGTTCACCGACCACCGGTTGGTCGAGTACGTGTGGAACACCCCGTGGGCGCTCAAGCGGGCCGGGGGCCAGGAGAAGGGCCTGCTCCGCGAGGCGGTCGCCGACCTGCTGCCCACCGAGGTGGTGCGGCGGCAGAAGAGCGGCTTCCCGTTCGGGCAGAGCCCGGAGTACCTGGAGGCGGTCCGCGAGGCCGTCCGCGCGCTGCTCGCCGACAAGGACTCGCCCGCCCTGCCGCTGCTGAACGCCGAGGCGCTGCGCGCCCAGGTGGACGGCGGCGACTGGCACACCGGCACCTTCACCCCGCCGCCCTGGCTGCCGCGCGCCCTGCTGCTGGACGCCTGGCTGCGGACGTACGACGTCCGCGTGGTGCTCTGACCGTCGCCCCCTCCGACCGCGCCGCCCGCACCCC
>NZ_JBHVET010000249.1:0-10628 GCF_042802135.1 Kitasatospora sp. NPDC057512 | reverse complement strand
CTGGTCCACCACGTAGTTGACCGGCAGCACCACCGGCCCCGGCTCGACCGGCAGGGCGATCCGGCCGATGCCGTGGCCGCCGACCAGCTGCCAGCACTCCGGCTCGGTCAGGTCGAGCAGCCGGGGGCGCGGGCCGGGGCCGCCCTGGCCGGGCGCGGCGTCGGCGCGGCCGGACCGCAGCTCGCCGGGGGTGGTGTCGAGGGCGGCGGCGATCCGGACGAAGCCCGCCGGGTCGAAGCCGGGCCCGGCCTCCAGCAGGCACCGCAGGTAGCGGGGGGCCATCGCGGCCCGGTTGGCCAGGGCCTCCTCGCCGAGGCCCAGCTGCTCGCGCCGTTCGGCGATCCGACGGGCCACGGCGGCGGGGTCGGGGGTGTCGTTCACGGTGGTGACTCCTCGGCTGGCCGGGGGCCGTCTGGCCGCGTCCGGGCGTTGACCAGGGCGGATCCATCCAAGCGCCCGGCCACCGGCAAGTCGAGGAACAGCCCGGCCCCGTGCGTGTCGGTCCGCGCCCCCGCGCCGGCGGCCGGCCGGCCCCGCGGGAGTGAGGTCCGGGACCGGCTACCCCTTGCTCCTCCGGTCCCGCCAGGCCGGGGCGAGCGCGGCGAGCATCACCGCCGCGGTGAGCACGAACGCCCACGGGTAGCCCGTCCCGCCCGCGACCGCGCCGAAGACGACGGCGCCG
Organism: Kitasatospora sp. NPDC057512; assembly: GCF_042802135.1. NCBI lineage: Bacteria > Bacillati > Actinomycetota > Actinomycetes > Kitasatosporales > Streptomycetaceae > Kitasatospora > Kitasatospora sp. NPDC057512. Next base: position 9,946 of record NZ_JBHVET010000249.1, on the reverse strand, counting down.
ACGCCCATGCCCCCGTCGAAGGCGACGTTCCACAGCGCCGTCACGGTGCCGTACCCGGCGGGCGGCACCCGGGCGTACATCAGCGTCAGCGTCGCGTTCTGCGCGACGCCGAAGCCCGCGCCGAACACCGTCGCCCCGGCCACCACGGCGACCGGGCTGCCCGTCGAGGCCAGCAGCAGCACCCCGCCGGCGCAGACCAGCAGGGCGGGCAGCACCAGCCCGGACGCGCCCCGCCGGTCCCCGTACCGCCCGGCCAGCCAGCGGGTCGCCGTCGCGGCCGCGGGCTGGACCAGCAGGGCCGCCGCGACGGCGGCGGCGGACGGCACCGCGATCGGCAGGAAGGTGACCAGGATCCCGGCCGCCAGCGCCGTCGCGCCGAACACCACGGCGGGCCGCAGCAGCGCGCCGCTGCGCAGCCCCTCCCGCAGGCCCACCGTCGGCCCGTCCGCCCGGGTGCGGTCCGGCAGCGCCGGGACGGAGCCGACGGCGACCAGCGGCGCCGCCGCGCCGATCGCGAACACCCAGCCCCAGCCCACGTGTTGGGCCAGCCAGACGCCGAGCGGCTGACCGGCCAGGGCGGTCAGCCCGGAGACCAGCCCGACCAGGGCGAGCCCCTCGCCGCGCCGCTCGGCCGGGATCAGCGCGGCGGTCAGCGCCCCGCCGGCCACCAGTGCGACGGCGAAGCCGAGCCCGCGCAACAGGCAGACCGCGACCACGGCCGCCATGCCGCCGGTCCAGGCGAGCACCAGGGTGGGCGCGCCCAGCAGCACCAGCCCGGCCGCCAGCGCCCAGCGGTGGCCGAAGCGGGCGGTCAGCGACGGGGTGGCCAGCTCGCCGACCACGGTGGCGAACATCAGCGCGCCGGTGGCCAGACCGGCCGCGTGCTCGCCGCCGCCGGACTCCTGGGCGTACAGCGGGACGGCGGAGAGCAGCAGGTTGAACCCGGTGGTGCAGCCGAACAGGGAGACGAGGCGCACCAGCAGCGCCCCCGTCACCAGCGGCGGCCGGGCACGGCCGGAGCCCGCCGCGGAGGCGGTGGTGGTGGTCACCCGGCGACGCTACCGGCCCGCACGGGCCACCGGTAGGGCCCCGCCGAAGCCGCCGGGGCCCTACGCCGGCAGGCCGTCGGAGCCCGTCCCGACCCTGCCCCGAGGCCATAGGCCTGACCTATGACCTCATAGATCACCACCTCCTACCTCCCAGGTCATCCGTAGGGTTTGCTACAAAGGTTCAGACCACGTTTGCATCGCGCCCGACCGGAGGACCACTCGTCATGCCCCGCCCGATCCGAGTCGCGATCGTCGGAGCCGGCCCCGCCGGCATCTACGCCGCGGATGCCCTGCTGAAGTCCGACGCCGCCCAGGACCCCGGTGTCTCGATCGACCTGTTCGAGCGGATGCCCGCCCCGTTCGGTCTGATCCGCTACGGGGTCGCCCCCGACCACCCGCGCATCAAGGGCATCGTCACCGCCCTGCACCAGGTGCTCGACAAGCCCCAGGTCCGGCTGTTCGGCAACGTCGACTACCCGAACGACCTCGCCCTGGACGACCTGCACCGCTTCTACGACGCCGTGGTCTTCTCCACCGGCGCGATGGCCGACCGCGCCCTGGACATACCCGGCATCCACCTCGACGGCTCCTACGGCGCGGCCGACTTCGTCTCCTGGTACGACGGCCACCCGGACGTGCCCCGGACCTGGCCGCTGGAGGCCGAGAAGGTCGCCGTGCTCGGTGTCGGCAACGTCGCCCTGGACGTCGCCCGGGTCCTCGCCAAGACCGCCGACGAGCTGCTGCCCACCGAGATCCCGCCGAACGTCTACGAGGGCCTGCGGCGCAACCGGGCCGTCGAGGTGCACGTCTTCGGCCGCCGCGGCCCCGCCCAGGCCAAGTTCAGCCCGATGGAACTGCGCGAGCTGGACCACTCCCCCACCATCGAGGTGATCGTCGCCCCCGAGGACATCGAGTACGACGAGGGCTCGATCGCCGAGCGCCGCGCGGTCAAGCACGTCGACCTGGTCGCCTCGACGCTGGAGAACTGGGCGATCCGCGACGTCGGCGACCGCCCGCACCGGGTGTACCTGCACTTCTTCGAGTCCCCGGTGGAGGTGCTCGGCGAGGACGGCCGGGTGGTCGGCCTGCGCACCGAGCGCACCGAGCTGGACGGCACCGGCAACGTGCGCGGCACCGGCGCCTTCACCGACTGGGACGTCCAGTCGGTCTACCGCGCGGTCGGCTACTACTCCGACGAGCTGCCCAAGCTGCCCTTCGACCCGGCCTCGGGCACCGTCCCGCACCAGGCCGGACGGGTCCTGGACGGCGACGGCTCGCACCGCACCGCCACGTACGTCACCGGTTGGATCAAGCGCGGCCCGGTCGGCCTGATCGGCCACACCAAGGGCGACGCCAACGAGACCGTCGCCTGCCTGCTGGACGACCACGCGGCCGACCGCCTGCCCGGCGCCGTCGAGCCGGACCCGGCGGCCGTCGAGGAGCACCTGCGCGCGCAGGGCGTCCGCTTCACCACCTGGGACGGCTGGAAGCTGCTCGACGCCCACGAGCGCGCGCTCGGCGAGGCCGAGCAGCGCGAGCGGGTCAAGGTCGTCGAGCGCGAGTCCATGCTCCGCCACAGCGGGGCCTGAGCCGCGGCGGGCCCGGAGGCCTGAGCCCGGACGCCTGAGCCCGGGCACCGGCGCGAACCGCCGCCACCGCCGTCGCCGAATCCCACGGGAATTCCGTCCGGAACACACCCGTGGGATTCCGGCGGCGGCGCGCGGATTTCCGGGCCGGGAAAAACCCGCGCTGCTGCTGATCGTCGCGCCGTACCCGAGGGCGCCTCGTCAGGGGCGGACGATCGGCAGCAGCAGCTCGTCCACGATCTCCGCCGGATCGAGCTGCGTCGCCTCCCCGCCGCACATCTTGATCCGGTACAGCATCAGCGCCGGCACCAGGTCGGTGACCAGCGGGGTGACCGCCCCGGGGCGGACCTCGCCGCGCGTGGTGCCGCGGTCCAGCACCTCGGCGAGCAGCGCCGTCGTCGGTTCGACCACCCGCTCCAGCACGATCTCGACGAAGGCGTGCGCCCGCTGGTGGTCGAGCTCGCTCATGATGGCCCGCACCGCGGCGCCCAGCTCGCTGACCATCGCCGCCCGCAGCCGGGTGACCACCTCCAGCAGGTCCCCGCGCAGGCTGCCGGTGTCGGGGGCCGGGCCGGAGGGCGGCAGGCTGGCCCGCAGCGCGTCCATCACCAGCTCCTCCTTGGAGGACCAGCGGCGGTAGAGCGCGGCCTTCCCGGTCTGGGCGGCGGCGGCCACCCCCTCCATGGTCAGCCGGGCGTAGCCGTCGGTGGTGAGCTGTTGGAGGACCGCCTCGTAGATGGCGCTCTCCAGCGCCTCGCCACGCCGCCGCAGCGGGGCGCCCGTCACCGGTCCGTGTCCGGTATCCGTCTCAGCGGTCATGGTTGCGCACCTTCTTCAATCGCCTTTCCTCGATCCCCGTCGCTCCCCGCGTTCGCCCGCGGATCTCCGGGAAATCCCTGGTCGGCCGCGCGCACGGTGAAGCATTTCGTATATCACGGACATCGCCGGGGGCCACTGTCGATGTTAGTGAACGAACCCGTTCCCGCCGACGCCCGGGCGACCACGATGCGTACCGGTCTTTCGAGCGGACGTTCGACATGGTGGAACATTCCCGCAGGACGGGACCGGGACGGGACCGTGGCCTCATGCGACTGGGGCGGACCGGGCGGTGGCATGGGGGTGCAGGTCGGAGCGGACCCGCCTGCGGAACCCCGTGGAGGACCCCCATGACCGACAGAACGGCCAACACCGCGCTGATGGCCGCCGGTGTCGCCGCGGTCTGCGCCGCGGTGAGCATCGCCGCCGCCCTCCGGGCGTGCACGTGCCCGGTCCGGGGCGGCGAGAGCGCCTCGGAGGCGGGACGGAGCCACCGTCCCGGCCCCGGCACCAGCTCTTCCCTTCGCAGCCACGGCTGCACGCCCCCCAACTGCCGTTGACCCCCTCGTCCGCCCGTTCCCTGGAGTTACCGTCCCTGGAAGTACCGTCCCGCCCCCGGCCCTCACCCGTCGCGCCGGGGGCCCTCTCGTTCACCCCGGGCGGGGAAGGAGCCGCTCCTCAGCCGCTCCTCAGCCGCCCCACAGCCGTCCCTCAGCCGCTCGCGGGCCTGCGCGGGAGCACCGCGTGCACCCGGGTGCCGCGCCGCAGGGCGTCCACGGTGCAGCTGCCGCCGATCTCCGCGGCCCGCTCCGACATCGATTGCAGCCCCACCCCCGGATGCACCGGGAGCCCGTGGCCCGGACCCCGCCCGTCGTCCTCGACGTCGAGTTCCAGGTGCCCGGCGTCCACCCGCACGGACACCGTGGCGCTGCTCGCCCGGGCGTGGCGCACCACGTTGTTGAGCGCCTCCGCGGTGATCCGGTAGACCGCGACCTCGACGGCGGCGGGCAGCGCCGGCAGCGGGTCGGGCTCCAGCCGGACGGCGACGGTGAGGCCCGGGCCGCTGAAGGTCTCGGCGAGCCGGGCGAGCGCGCGGGACAGGCCGTAGTCGCCCAACGCGGTCGGGCCGAGCCGGTCGGTGATCCGCCGGACCTCCGTGACGGCCGAGGCGAGGTCGTCCGCGACCCGGTCCAGCACGCTGGAGAAGAGCGCCGGGTCGTCCACCGCGGCGGCGGCCTGGAGGCGCAGCCGCAGCCCGGCCAGCAGCGGGCCGAGGCCGTCGTGGATGTCCCGGCGCAGCTGGCGCCGCTCCTCCTCGCGGGCCGCGACGATCCGCTCGCGGCTGGCCCGCAGGTCCGCCATCAGCTGGAGCGAGGCGACGGCGGGCGCGGCCTGGTCGGCGAGCGAGCGCAGGATGTCGCGGTCGCTGTCGTCGAGCGCCCGCTGCCCCGGGCGCGGAACGACGGCGAGCCGCCCGATCCGCTCCCCGCGGTGCACCAGCGGGAAGCCCTCGCCACCGCCGGAGAGCTCCCCGACGGCCGCCAGCGACCGTTCGCCGCTCCGTGTGGAGACGGTCAACTCCACGCCGGGGAGCAGCAGTTCCTCACTGACGGTGCGGCACAGCACGGCCGGCACCTCCTGCGGGTCGACGGTCTGGCTGACCCTCCCGGCGAGGCTGCGCAGCACCTGGTACGGCTGCGCGCGCGAGCCGTAGTACCAGCGGTCGACGACGCCGGAGGCCCAGCGCACGCCCCGGGGCAGGCCGGTCGCGAGCAGGAAGACCGCGGCGACCACCACCAGCGCCCCGAGGCCGGTCCCGGGCATCAGCATGGTGGAGAGCAGGCAGGCCACCACCACGAAGGCCACGGCCAGCCCGGCGGCCACCAGCAGGCCGGTCAGCACCCGCCGGGCGGCCCGGTCGAGCCGCCAGGACCCGTCCCGGACCACCACGGCGGCCAGGGTGACCGTCCACAGTGCCGAGGTGACCGCGAACGCGGTGTACGCGGCCGTGCCCTGGTCGAAGTAGTAGCCGAGCTCGGCCCCGCCCCACAGCAGGTACACCCCGAGGCCGATCAGGACGTTCTGCCGGCGCCGCCGGGACGCCCCGCGGATCCGGGCGAGCGGGACGAACACCACCAGGACGGTCAGCACGACGTACACGACGAGCTGGGTGTCGAGCATCCGGTCGTTGAAGCCCTGCAGCAGGTGCGCGAGGCCGCTGCCCGCGAACGGGTTGGGCCGGCCGAACACGGTCGGCTCGGAGACGTAGTAGCTGGCCGGGGGCAACCGCCACAGGGCCACGGCGCTGATCGCGACCCACCACCGGCTGCTCGGCAGCGTCCCGAACGGCAGCCACAGCGGCAGCGCGTGCCACAGGGCGCCGCTGACGGTGTCGCACAGCGACGAGAACACCACCACCGCCCCGACCATGCGCGGGTTGCCCCCCTCGACCCAGATCGGGGCCTCGGCGGCGACCGGGAGGATCGTCGCCGCCCCGTACACCAGCAGCACCCAGCCGAGCTGGTTCCCGGGCCGGTGGGCGTGCAGCAGTACTCCGCCGGCGACGGCGGCGAGGCCGTACCCGAGCACCGCCAGGTCGTGGGTGGGCACCGAGACCCCCGGAGCGCCGAGGTGGCTCAGCACGTACCCGACCCACAGGCCGCCGACCACCACGCAGACGAGCGCGCACAGCCCGGCCGCGGCCAGTTGTCGCTCCGCAGGACCGGACCGAGGCCGCCACCAGGCTCTTCGCACGCTCTCCGCAGCCATGTGTCGCCCCTTCGTCGTCGGGCTCCTCCATATCCCTGAAGTCTGCTCCACCCGTTGTCCCGGATGCATGAGGCAGCGGCCCCCTGCCGGACCCCGTGGCAGCCGGAGGGTCCCGACGGCGTCCGCCTGACGGACCGTGCGCGGGCCCCGCGGCTCGGTGGTCCCGCGCCGGCACCGCCTGGTGGTCCTCGCCGTGCGTCACCACCGGACCGCCGCGGTTCCGCCCCGGGAGGCGGTCGGCGCGGCGCCCGCCGATACTGGGGCCGCGACCTCCCAGGCCACCCGACCCCTCACGGAGGAACCATGGACTACGGTCTCGGCGTACGGCTCGACCGGCCGTTCGCGCAGGCGGTGGAGGCGGTCACCGCCGCGCTCAAGGAGCAGGGCTTCGGCGTCCTGACCACCATCGACGTCCGGGCGACGCTGCGCGAGAAGATCGGCGCGGAGATCGAGGACTACCTGATCCTCGGCGCCTGCAACCCCGCCCTCGCCCACCGCGCGCTCCGGGCCGACCGCCGGATCGGGCTGCTGCTGCCCTGCAACGTCGTGGTCCGGACGGACGGCGACGCCACGGTGGTGGAGGCCGTCGACCCGCAGACGCTGGTCGCCCTGGCCGGGCCCGGGGGCGGGCTGGGCGAGGTCGCGGACGAGGCGGCGCGGCGGCTGAACGCCGCACTGGACACACTGCGCGGATGAGGAGCAGACCATGACCGCACCCGTCGTCGCCGGATACGACGGCTCGCCCGAGAGCCTCGCCGCCACCGAGTGGGCCGCCCGGGAGGCGCGGCGCCGCGCATGCCCGCTGGACCTCCTCCAGGCCTGGCCCTGGCCGCACCAGGACGTGGTCGGCAGCGAGGAGACGTACCGCAACGCCCTGGACGGGCTGGAGCGGCGGGCCCAGGAGCTGCGCGCGCTGGCCGGCGACGGGCCGGTCACCTCGGCGATCGTCCCGACCGACCCGGCCGAGGCGCTGGAGGCCGTCGGGAAGTCGGCCGCCCTGCTCGTCCTGGGCTCGCGCGGGCTGGGCGCGGTGCGCGGCTTCCTGGTCGGCTCGGTGAGCCAGGAGGTGCTGCGCCGGGCGGACTGCCCGGTGGTGCTGGTCCGGGCCGAGGCGGAGGAGTCGGAGGGCCCGGTGCTGGTGGGCCTGGACCTCACCCATCCCATGGACGACGTGCTGGCCTTCGCCTTCGACGCGGCCGCCCGGCGCCGGGCGCCGCTGCGGGTGGTGCACGTCTGGTCGCCGCCGGTCTCCAGCCAGTACACGGCGCTCCAGGCCGTCGGCGGACTGGGCGAACTCGCCTCCGTCGACCGGGCCCGGTTCGCCGAGCAGGTGACCCCCTGGCAGGAGCGCCACCCCGAGGTGTCGGTGACCGCCGACCTGATCCAGGGCAGCCGCTCCGTCGACCTGGTGGACGCGGCGGCCGGGGCCCGGCTGCTCGTCGTCGGCCGCCGCGTCCGCCGCACCCTCCTCGGCGCCCACCTCGGCCCGGTCGCCCACGCCGCGATCCACCACGTCCGGTGCCCGGTCGCCCTCGTCCCGCACGGCTGACCTGGGCCCTTGGCCAGTGGGTGCCGCGGCGGTCAGACTGCTGCGGAGAAGATCGCGACGGGCATGACAGGTTGCTCCGTCCGACCACCACTGACGACGGAGGCAGTCACCGTGCAGCGCATCGGCATCATCGGAGTGGGCGAGATCGGCCGGGCCATCGTGATGGGCCTGCGCCACGGGGAGGAGCCCGGGCCGGAGGTGCTGCTCTCCCCGCGGGGTGCCCGCACCGCCGCCGAGCTGGCCGAACGGTACGAGGGCGTGCGGGTCTGCGCCGACAACCAGGAGGTGGTGGACGGGTCCGACCTGGTGATCGTCGCCCTGCGCCGCCAGGACTGGCGGGCGGCCCTGGCCGGGCTGGTGGTCCCCGACGACCGGGTCGTGGTCAACGTGATCCCGGGCGTCGCCTCCGAGGAGTTGCGCCGGGTGCTGGCCACCGGCGCCGCGCTGACCCACGCGATCCCGCTGCCCACCGTCCGGGAGCGCCGCTGCCTCACCGTCGTCCAGCCGTCCCACCCGGACGCGGACGCCCTGTTCGAGCTGTTGGGCGGGGCGCTGCCGGTCGCGGACGAGGCGGCCCTCAACGTCCTGTCCGCGGTCACCTCGACCCAGACCACCCACTACGCGTTCCTCGCCACGCTCGTCTCCTGGGCCACCGACCAGGGCATCCCCGCGGCGGACGCCGACCGCTTCGTCCGCGGCCTCTACCAGGACGTCGGCCGTTCCCTGGCCGACGGGACGCGGTCGCTGGAGCGGCTCGCGGCCGAGCACGAGACCCCGGGCGGGAGCAACGAGCGCGTGCGCACCACCTGGTTCGACCAGGCGAACTCCGGGGCCCTGCGCGGCACCCTGGACGGCCTGGTCGGCGACCTCCACGGCGGCCACCGGTAGGGCGGAGGCCCCCGGGCCGCCGGCCCTTCCGGAACGGGCGGTTCCGGACCCGACCGGACCGCGCCGTATCACGTCCGGCTGACGACCGTTAGCATGACGGGTATGACGCCGTTCGTTGGCGTCGGTTCGCACAGAATCCACAGCGGTGTTGAGGAGTTGACGATGAGTCGCGCTTTCCCTCTGTCCCGGACGACCGGTCCCGTTTCCGAGGAGGAGCGACGCACAATCCTCGCCGCGCCGGGCTTCGGCAAGTTCTTCACCGACCACATGGCCTCGGCCACCTGGACGCCCGCCGAGGGCTGGCACGACCGCAAGGTCACCGCGCTGGCGCCGTACTCGCTGCACCCGAGCGCCGCCGTGCTGCACTACGCCCAGGAGATCTTCGAGGGGCTGAAGGCCTACCGGCACGCCGACGGCAGCGTCTGGCTGTTCCGCCCGGAGTTCAACGCCCGCCGCTTCGCCCGCTCCGCCGAGCGGCTGGCCCTGCCGGTGCTGCCGGAGGAGGACTTCCTCACCAGCGTCGAGGAGTTGGTCCGCGCGGACGAGGCGTGGGTGCCGAGCTCCCCGGACGAGAAGAGCCTCTACCTGCGGCCGTTCATGTTCGCCTCGGAGGCCTTCCTCGGGGTCCGGCCCGCCGAGCAGATCGCCTACTCGGTCATCGCCAGCCCGGCCGGTCCGTACTTCGCGGGCGGGGTCACCGGCATCACGCTCTGGGTGAGCAGCAACTACACCCGCGCCGGGCGGGGCGGCACCGGCGCCGCCAAGTGCGGCGGCAACTACGCCTCCAGCCTGGCCGCGCAGATCGAGTCCCGGAAGAACGGCTGCGACCAGGTGCTGTTCCTGGACGACACCGGCGGCGAGGGGGACCTGGAGGAGTCCGGCACGATGAACCTGTGCCTGGTCACCTCGGCCGGCGAGCTGGTCACCCCCGCTCTCGGCAACATCCTCGACGGGGTGACCAGGGACTCGATCCTGTCCCTGGCGGGCGAGTTCGGGCTGACCCCGGTGGAGCGCCCGATCACCCTCTCCGAGCTGCGCTCCGGTGCCGCCGACGGCACGGTCACCGAGGTGTTCGCCGCCGGGACGGCCGCGGTGGTCACCCCGATCGTCGGCTTCAAGGGCGAGTCCAAGGGCGAGGGCTACGCGTTCACCATCGGCAGCGGCACGCCCGGCAAGCAGACCCTCGCGATCCGCGAGCACATGCTGGACATCCAGTACGGGCGTGCCGAGGACGTCCACGGCTGGCTGCGCCGGGTGGTCTGACCGACCCCCGGTGGGCGGCCCCGACC
>NZ_JBHVET010000248.1:0-10640 GCF_042802135.1 Kitasatospora sp. NPDC057512 | reverse complement strand
ACCCGACTGATGGGTAATCATAATCCGGCACCGGCAGGGGAGTTGAAGCGCGGCGCCGGTCCACCAGGGCGCCCGCCGCCGCGACCGCCAGGCCGACCAGGGCGACCATCGTGACGAACAGCAGGGCCGGCCGGTAGCCGTCCAGCTGGGCCTGCGGGCTGTCGCCGCCCGCGCTGCCGGCCGTGATCATCGCGGTCGCTCCGGCCAGGACCACCGCGGTGCCGACCTGGATCGCGGTGTTCACCAGGCCCGAGGCCAGGCCCTGCTCCTCGTCGCCCACGCCGTCGGTGGCGGCGATGTTCACCGAGGGGAAGGCGAAGGCGAAGCCCACGCCGAGCAGCAGCATCGAGGGCAGCACCAGGCCGGGGTACGAGCTGTGCTCGTCCAGCCGCAGGAACAGCGCGAAGGCGGCGACCAGCGAGAGCAGGCCGATCGGCAGCAGCCGCCCGGTGCCGAAGCGGTCCACGATCGGGCCCATGAAGGGCGCCGAGAGCGCGATGAGGGCCGCGGCGGGGAGCAGGCCGAGGGCCATCTCCAGGGCCGACCAGCCGAGCAGGTGCTGGAGGTAGAGGGTGACCACGAACTGGAAACCGCCGTAGGCGCCGGTCATCGCGAAGGCGACCACGTTGGCCCGGGCGACCGAACCGTTGCGGAAGATGCCGAGCCGGACCAGCGGGTGTGCGGCGCGGCTCTCCACCCGCAGGAAGGCGGCGGCCAGCAGGGCGACGACGAGCATCGAGCCGAGCGTGCGCGGGCTCAGCCAGCCGGCGCCCTGGGCCTCGGTGACGGTGAAGACCAGCAGCAGAACGGTCGCGGTGCCGGTGATCGCGCCCAGCGCGTCGTAGCCGCCCTTGGCGCGCTCCTCGACCGGGCGGGGGAGCAGCCGGACGGCGAAGACCAGCGCGAGCAGCGCGACCGGGACGGGCATCAGGAAGGTCCAGCGCCAGCCGACCGAGGTGAGCAGGCCGCTGAGCACCAGGCCCAGCGAGAAGCCGCTGGCGCCGCAGGTGGTGTAGATCGACAGGGCGCGGTTGCGGGCCGGGCCCTCCGCGAAGGTCGTGGTGATGATCGACAGGCCGGCCGGGGCGGTGAAGGCGGCGCTGACGCCCTTGAGGAAGCGGGCCGCGATCAGCAGGCCGCCGTCGTCGACCAGGCCGCCGACCAGCGAGGCGGCGGCGAAGACGCCCAGGGCGACCAGGAACACCCGGCGGCGGCCGAGCAGGTCGGCGGCGCGTCCGCCGAGCAGCAGCAGACCGCCGTAACCGAGCACGTAGCCGGAGACCACCCACTGCAGGGTGGAGGTGGACAGGTGCAGGTCGGAGCCGATGGACGGAAGGGCGACGCCCACCATGGAGACGTCCAGGGCGTCCAGGAACATGGCGGCGCAGAGCACGATCAGGGTGCCCCAGAGGCGGGGAGTCCAGTGCGGCCCGCTGGTTGACGGGGCATCGGGTGGTGAGACGGTCGCGGTGGTCATGGGGAGGACAGTACATGCACATGCATTCAATGCAAGTGAATTAGATGTGAACGCAATAATTGCCAATGCACGTGCTAGGGTGGCGGCGTGGCAGAACTCGACTCCCCGGCGGAGACCGGTCTCGTCGCGCAGTGGCGCGAGCTGCTGGCCCGGCATGCCGCCGCGGCCTGCATGCTCGACCGCGAGCTGGGCGACCGGTACGGGCTGGGCATGAGCGAGTTCGAGGTGCTGGAGCGCCTCGTCGAGGAGTGTGGGGGCGGCGGCGGACCCGCGGTGCGGGTGAGCGAGCTGGCCCACACCGTCCACCTGAGCCAGAGCGCGCTCTCCCGGCTGATCGCCCGCCTGGAGAAGGCCGGACTGGTCACCCGGGCGATGTGCGAGAGCGACCGGCGGGGCGTCCTGCTTACCCTCACCGAGACCGGGCGGGAACGGTACGAGCAGGCCAGGCCGCTCCACCGCCAGGTGCTGGAGCTGACCCTCGGTGGCGGATCGGGGCCGGCCTGCGGGTCGTCCGCCGACTGACCGTCCCTGGCTGACGGATCGTCAGGGAATCTGCCCTGGCGCGGTTTCGGCCTCAGAGCAGCGAGTGCAGCCCCGGCGCGGCGGCCAGCAGGACGACCACGGCGGGTGCAGCGAGCGCCCCGACGGTGAGCCGCAGCCGGTGCGGGACGGAGAGTCGAGGACGGCCCGCGAGCAGCCGGTCGACCCGCTTCGGGGACTGCGCCAGGCCGGGCGGACAGGAGCCGAACACCCCGCGGTCCAGGTTGAGTTCGGCCAGTGCGAGGGCGGTGGTGTGCCGGCCGTGCCGACGGGCGGCCCGGTCGTCGGCGGCCAGCTCGACCAGCTCCGCCACCTGGTCCCGGAAGGCGCTGAACACGCCGACCCCGGGGAAGCCGGAGGCGAGTGCCTGGGCGAACTGCTGGAGCCAGTGGTGCCGGGCCCGGACGTGGCCGCGCTCATGGCTCAGCACGGCCGCCAGCTCCCGGTCGGTCAGCTGCTGGAGGGCGCCGGTGGTGACCACCAGCCGGGAGTCCGGACCGGGCAGCGACCACGCCTCCGGGCGGACGTTCTCCAGTACCACCAGCCGCTCCCGGCGGCTCCGGTCGCTTTCGATGCTGTCCGGCAACTCGGGTGCACGGGTGGCCAGTTGGGCGTGCCGGCGATTGCGCAGCGCCTTGGCCGTGCGGACCTCCCGGGTGAGCGCCAGCACCGTCTGCACCCCGCCCGCGGCCAGCGCCGCGGCGCACAGCCGGCCCCAGCCCTCGGCCTCCTGGAGGCCGTACGCCGCCTCCACGCCGTGCGGCGCGCCGCGGAACAGCAGCGCGCGCAGCTCCGGCAGGGCGGCGGAGGCCGCCAGGAGGAGGCCCAGCGCGCAGCAGAGCAGGACGGCCACCACCAGGCACTGCCATACCAGCAGCGCCAGCACCGGTTCGCGCTCCGCCCAGCGGGCCCGGGCCAGCAGCCGGGGCGCGACGGTCGAGAGCAGCAGGCCGAGCAGCAGCAGGCCGATCAGGGCAGGCATCGATGGGCTCCCCGAGTACGCACGGAACGCGACAACGCGCTCCCTGCCAACCTAGGCGCTGGCGACGTCCGGTGGAACGGCTTTCGTCCGGCCAGTGACCAACGCCACGCCCGGACGGGGGCCTTGGGGTGCCGGAGAGTCGTGGCGCGCGGCCGTCACATGGTCAGGAGCATGGCGAACATGCCGATCCCCATGGTGAGTCGGCAGGCCTGTGGCAGGCCGGCGGTGCCGATCGCGAGGGCGCCCGCCGGAGTGCGCAGCAACCGGCTGCCGGCCCAGAGGGTGTACCCGCCGAAGTAGAGGAGGAGCGCCCCGGTCAGCACCGGAAGGCCCAGGGCGGCGGCCTGGTGGTGCCCGTGGCCGGCGGCGCCCGCCATCGCGAGGGCCATGTACGTCATGGCGAGCGCGCCGACCGCGTGGTGCAGGCGGTGCGCCCGGCCGGCCGGGGCGTGGACGGCGGCGAGCAGGAAGGCGGCGGCGGGGAGACCGAAGAGCCCGGCCCAGACGGCAGCCGGGACGGTGGCGCCGGTGACGGCCATCGCGGCCATGCCGAGCCCCATCAGGGCCTCGGCGGCGTCGGACTCACGGGCGAGCGGCCGGTGTGCGCCGGCCGGGGCGCAGGGGGAGTGGCGCAGCCGGGTCAGGCAGGAGGTGCCCGCGCCGGCGGCGAGGAGGGCGAGGAGCCAGTTGACCAGGGCGGGTCCGTGCAACGGCGGCCTCCCGGGGCGGTGGGCGAGGGGGCGGCGGGCGGCGAACAGATGACAACGGACAACTTTCAGCGAACAGATGATGAAATCTGTCGGCTGTCAGTTGTCACCCGTCGGCTGTCGCCTGCGCGCCGCCCCCGTGCGCGGCGACGGACGTCCGGTCCACGATCACCGCACCCGGCAGGCCGCGGCCAGGGCGCGTACGGGGGCGCACAGTGGTGCCCGTCGTTGCGAAAGCCCTGGCCGCACGCCCATTGCGCACCTGCCGCACGCCCACCCCACACCGCAGCCGTACCCCTTGGTCGGGCGTGCCCGGTCAGCCCTGGAGCCGCCCCGAGGCGACCACCCGGCTGAGGAACTGCCGGGTCCGCTCCTCCCGCGGGTCGCCGAACACCTGCTCCGGCGGCCCCTGTTCGAGCACCACCCCGCCGTCCAGGAAGCAGACCCGGTCGGCGACCTCGCGGGCGAAGCCCATCTCGTGGGTGGAGAGGACCATCGTCATCCCCTGCTCCTTGAGGTCCCGCACCACCGACAGCACCTCGCCGACCAGCACCGGGTCGAGTGCCGCGGTGATCTCGTCCAGGAGCAGCAGCCGCGGCCCGGTGGCCAGCGCGCGCACGATGGCGACCCGCTGCTGCTGCCCGCCGGACAGCCGGTCCGGGTACTCCTTCGCCTTGGCCGCCAGGCCGAGCCGGTCGAGCAGCTCCAGCGCCCGCGCCTCCGCCTCGGCCCGGGCGACCCGGTGCACCCGGCGCGGCGCGAGCGTGATGTTCTCCAGCACCGTCAGATGCGGGAACAGGTTGTACGACTGGAACACCACACCGATCCGGCGCCGTACGGCGTCCTCGTCCGCGCGCGGATCGGTGATCTCCTCACCGTCCAGGAAGATCGCCCCGTCGTCGATCCCCTCCAGCAGGTTGACGCAGCGCATCAGCGTGGACTTGCCGGAGCCGGACGCCCCGATCAGCGCCGTCACCGAGTGCTCGGCCACGGAGAGGTCCACGTCGCGCAGCACCACCTGGCCGCCGAAGGTCTTGCGCACCGACTCCAGCCGGAGCACCTCGCTCGACGTCACACCGCACCTCCCTGCAGCTGGCGGCGGTTCATCCGCGTGGTCAGCCAGTCGGCGAACCGGGTCAACGGAATGGTCAGCACGATGAACACCAGCCCCGCCACCAGGTACGGCGTGAAGTTGAAGGACCGGGCCGCGATGATCTTCGCCGCGTACACCGCGTCGATCGCCCCGCCGATCGAGACCAGCCCGGTGTCCTTCTGGAGGCTCACCAGGTTGTTGAGCAGCGGCGGCACCACCCGGCGGACGGCCTGCGGCAGCACCACGTACCGCATCGCCTGCGCGTTGGTCAGCCCCAGCGACCGGGCCGCGGCGCGCTGGCTCGGGTGCACCGACTCGATGCCGGAGCGGAACACCTCGGAGACGTACGCCGAGTACGTGAGCACCAGCGCCGCCCCGCCCAGCAGCAGCGGATCGGTGGTCACCCCGGTCAGCCGCAGCGCCGGCACCCCGGTGATCATCACCAGCAGGCAGATGATCATCGGCAGCCCGAGGAAGAAGTCCACGTACGCGGTGGCCAGCAGCCGAACCGGCAGGAAGACCGGCCCGCGCAGTGTCCGCAGCACCGCCAGCAGCAGCCCGAACACCAGGATCAGCGCCCCGCAGCCGAGCATCAGCTCCAGGTTCAGCCGCAGCCCCTTCAACACCTCGGGCAGTGCCTGGCGGGCGTAGTCGAGGTTGAAGAAGGTCCGTCGAGTCACCTCCCAGCCGGGGGAGTTGACGACCAGCAGGTAGAGCACGGCGGCCGTCGCCAGGGTCGACGCGGTGGCGATCAGCGCCGAGCGGCGGGCCCGGGAACGCCGGTAGGCCTCGTGCGCCAGCCGCCGTTCGGACGGGCGGTAGCCGTCCGCCGGCGCACCGGTCCGTGGGGCCGGCGCACCGGTCTGCACCGCCGGGGCCTTGGCGAGGTCCACCGAGCCCTCCCGGCCCGACGACTCCCCGCTCGGCCGGGGGCCCAGGTCAGCACTCACTTCAGCACCGGTGCCGAGACGGCGTCGGAGAGCCACTGCTTCTCCAGCTTCGCCAGCGTGCCGTCGGCGCGCAGCGCGTCCACCGCCTGCGAGACGCAGCCGGTCAGCTTGGAGCCCTTGTCCAGCACCAGGCCGAACTGCTCGGCCTGCGAGGACACCTCGAACTGGCCGACCACCTGGGCCTCCGGCACCTCGGCGCCGGTGATGTAGAAGGCGGTCGGCAGGTCCACCACCAGGGCCTCGATCTGGCCGTTCTTCAGCGCGGCCTTGGCCAGGTCGTTGGAGTCGAAGACGGCCGGCTGGGTGCTCGGCTTGATGGTGTCGGTGATGGTGTCCAGGCTCGTGGTGCCGACCTGCGCGCCGAGCTTGGCGCCCTTGAGGTCGGCGATGCTCCTGGCCCCCGCCGCCTTGGAGTTCTTCAGCGCGATGACGGTCTGGCGCACGTCGTAGTAGCCGGAGGAGAAGTCCACCGCCTGCTTGCGCTCGTCGCTGACGGACACCTGGTTGATGTCGAAGTCGAAGTCCTTGGCACCCGGCGAGGTCGCCTTGTTGAACGGCGCCACCACCCAGCTGACCTTCTCCTTCGGGTAGCCGAGCTTCTCGGCGACCGCGTAGGCCACGGCGGACTCGAAGCCCTTGCCGTTCTCCGGCTTGTCCTCGGTGAACCACGGGTCGTACGCGGGCTTGTCGGTGCCGACGGTCAGCGTCCCGGCGGTACGCGTGGCCAGCGCCCCCGGTGCGCAGCCCGCCGCCGACCCGGCCGCGCCCGAAGCGCCCGAGGCGGCGTCGGACTTCGAATCCTGCGGCGCGCAGGCGGTCAGCACGGCCGCGGCGGCGACCAGCGCGGCGATGGGCAGTACGGCGGACGGCTTGCGGAGGGTCATGACGGGGCTCCAGGGAAAGGACCGGCGGGACGGAAGGAAGGTGAGGGGCACGGGAGGGCGCGATGGGCGGCCCGCGTCCCGGCGGGTCACTTCCCCCCGGTGGCGGCGCCGGAACACACGCGGCATGGTCGGCGTACGGGCCCGCGTCCGCGGCGCCCCCCGAGCCGGACCGGCGGCAGCCGGGTCGGCGGCAGGCCGGTCAACAACAGCGGCGACAGCGGCAGCAGAGGCCGCGCGCGCGACAGCGACAGCGACGGCAGACGTGCCGACGGGAGGGCGCCCGGAACGGGCTGTCGTGGCGTACGGCCACCGTGATCACCGCCGGGAGCATGCGGGGAGGTTCGCATCAGAACGGCGCATCTGTCCAGAACATCCAGATCACTGTCCACATGCCGGACAACCCGCCTCCCGCCGAAGGTTTCCGCGCCGGAGCGGCAGTGCGCCGGAACTTTGCCCGTCCAGCCCCCCTTGAACGGGAGAACCTTTCGTACTTATGGTGTTCCCGTTGAAATAACTCCTGTCGAAGTGAGTCCACGATGCAGAATCTTTCGCCAAGGCTCGCTGTGGCGGCCGACGCCCCGGTCTCGACCCTCGCCGGCCACCCGGCCTGGCTGCGCCTGAAGGAGGCCGTCGAGACGCTGCGCCCGCTCCAGTCGAAGGACGGCTCGATCGACCTGGCCGCCGTCCAGCGGCACACGGTCGACCCGCTGGTCGCCACCGTTCGCGCCGCCGTCCAGGAGCTCGCCCCGAACTTCCCGCACGACGCCGCCTACCTGGCCGCCGTCGACGCGGACCTCGCCAAGTGGGCCGACACCGGCTACCGCGAGCCCGACTTCCTGGACTCGCTGCTCGCCTTCCAGCCC
The DNA here is from genome assembly GCF_042802135.1 of Kitasatospora sp. NPDC057512. Classification (NCBI taxonomy): domain Bacteria; kingdom Bacillati; phylum Actinomycetota; class Actinomycetes; order Kitasatosporales; family Streptomycetaceae; genus Kitasatospora; species Kitasatospora sp. NPDC057512. The sequence continues at coordinate 3,144 of NZ_JBHVET010000248.1, read as the reverse complement.
GCCGCCCAGCGCGAGGACGGGCTGGAGCACCTGGTCGTCTTCCCGATGTACACCCAGAACGGCAACCCGGACCGCAACCTGGAAGCCGTCCTGCTGAGCGTCGTGTGGCCCGACTGGCTGGCCGAGCTGGAGCGCACCCGCTTCGACAACCCGATGTTCGTGCCGATCACCTTCACGGACTTCACCGCCGGCTACGACACCAACTCCGCCGTGCTCTTCCCCGAGACGGTCTCCGCGCGCAAGGCGCCGGAACGTTTCACCTGGGGCGGCATCTTCTGCGACCGCGAGGCCGCGCGCTTCCGCGCCGTCACCACCAGCGCCGTCCAGCAGCTCGGCCTGGAGATCCCGGCCGACGCCGAGGGCCTGCTCCAGGACCAGCAGCGCGCGCAGGAGACCTTCGTCCTGTGGGACCTGGTCCACGACCGCACCCACAGCCACGGCGACCTGCCGTTCGACCCCTTCATGATCAAGCAGCGCAGCCCGTTCTGGATGTACGGCCTGGAGGAGCTCCGCTGCGACCTCACCACCTTCAAGGAGGCGGTGCAGCTGGAGACCGAGGGCAACCCGCACGCCCGCGACGTCCAGTACGCGGTCCTCTTCGACCGCCTGTTCCGCTTCCCGGTCTCCGGCGACCGGGTGCGCAACTACGACGGCCTCGGCGGCCAGCTGCTCTTCGCCTACCTGCACAAGCACGACGCGCTGCGCTGGCGCGACAACCGCCTCAGCATCGACTGGGAGCGCGCCCCGCAGGTCACCAACGCGCTCTGCGCCGAGATCGAGACCCTCTACCGCGACGGCATCGACCGGCCGAAGCCGGCCCACTGGATCGCCGCGTACGAGCTGGTCTCCCGCTACCTCACCCCGCACCCGGCTTCCACCTGGGCGAAGGGCTCCGAGGCCCTGCCGCTCGACATCACCGACGGCAAGGCCCTCAACAAGGCCCTGTGCGACGCCGTGCTCCCGGACGAGTTCCCGCTGAGCATGTTCTACGAGGCCCTCAACAAGAAGCTGAGCGGCGTCATCGCCGCCACCGCCGGCATCACCGGCGCCGGGATCCAGGGAGTCGCCGCGTGACCACCTCCACCAACGCCCCGCTGGCCGGCAAGGTCATCGCCGTCGCCGGCGCCAGCGGCCCGGCCGGCCGGGCCGTGCTGCGCCGCCTCACCGCCGACGGCGCCACCGTGATCGGCGCCGACATCGACGCCCAGCGCCTGGAGTCCGCCCTGGACGCCACCCGGGTGGCCGTCCGCGGAGCCAAGGTCAGCGGTCAGGTGATCGACCTGCTCGACCCCCAGGAGGTCCACGACTGGGCCGACCACCTGGAGTCCGAGCACGGCCACGTCGACGGCCTGTTCCACCTGGTCGGCGGCTGGCGCGGCGGCAAGACCTTCTTCGACACCCGGCTGGACGACTGGGACTTCCTGCACGACACCGTCGTGCGCACCCTCCAGCACACCTCGCTGGCCTTCCAGCCCGCGCTGGTCCGCAGCACCGCCGGCCGCTACGCGATGATCTCCGCCGCGGCCGCGCACAAGCCCACCGCCGGCGGCGCCGCCTACGCGGCAGCCAAGGCCGCCACCGAGGCCTGGACCCTCGCCATGGCGGACTCCTTCAAGAAGGAGACCACCGCCCCCGACGGCGAGCCCACCGCGGCGGCTGCGATCCTGGTCATCAAGGCGCTGGTCAGTCCCGAAATGCGGGCCGAGAAGCCGGAGGCGAAGTTCGCCGGCTTCACCGACACCGCCGACCTCGCCGGACACCTGGCGGGCCTCTGGGACCGCCCCGCAGCAGAACTGAACGGACAGCACCTGTGGCTGACAGCCCGATGACCGATCTCACCCGTACGGACGCGGTACGGCGGCACGACCCCGCCGTTCGCGGCTTCGCCAGCGACAACTACGCCGGCGTGCACCCGGAGGTCCTCGCCGCGATAGCCCTCGCCAACGGCGGCCACCAGATCGCCTACGGCGAGGACGACTACACGGCCCACCTCCAGGACGTCTTCCGCCGCCACTTCGGCGACAAGGCCGAGGCCTACCCCGTCTTCAACGGCACCGGCGCCAACGTGGTCGCCCTCCAGGCACTGCTCCCGCGCTGGGGCGCGGTGGTCTGCGCCGAGTCCGCCCACATCCACGTGGACGAGGGCGGCGCCCCGGAGAAGATGGGCGGCATCAAGCTGCTCACCGTCCCCACCCCGGACGGCAAGCTCACCCCCGAACTGCTCGACCAGCAGGCCTGGGGCTTCGGCGACGAGCACCGCGCGCAGCCGCTCGCGGTCTCCATCACCCAGAGCACCGAGCTCGGCACCCTCTACACCGCCGACGAGATCCGCGCGATCACCGAGCACGCCCACCAGCTGGGCATGCTCGTCCACGTGGACGGCTCCCGCCTGGCCAACGCCGCCGCCTCGCTCGGCCAGCCGCTGCGCGCCTTCACCACCGACGTGGGCGTCGACGTGCTCTCCTTCGGCGGGACGAAGAACGGACTGCTGTTCGGCGAGGTCGTGGTGGTGCTCAACCCGGAGCGGGTGCGCAACATCACGTACCTGCGCAAGACCTCGATGCAGCTCGCCTCGAAGATGCGCTTCGTCTCGGTCCAGTTCGAGGCCCTGCTCTCCGGCGACCTCTACCTGCGCAACGCCGGCCACGCCAACGCGATGGCCAGCCGCCTGGAGGCCGCGGTCCGGAAGATCGACGGCGTCGAGGTGGTCCGCCCGGCCCAGGCGAACGCGGTGTTCGCGATCCTCCCGCGCGAGGTGAGCGAGCGGCTCCAGAAGCGCTACCGCTTCTACTTCTGGAACGAGCACACCGGCGAGGTCCGCTGGATGTGCGCCTTCGACACCACGGAGGCCGACATCGACGCCTTCGCGGCGGCCATCGCCGAGGAGATGGGCCGCGCCTGACGGTGCTCGAACGACGGATCGTCCCGTCCCGCGACAGCGGGGCGGGGCGATTTGCATGTGGCGGGCCGGTGCCCGTACAGTTCCGGAGACGCCGCGGGAGACCGGGGCGACAAAGCGGAAAGCGAATCCGATGAATGAAACTCCGGAAAACGGAGCGGAAAACATCTGATAAGCTGGAAACACGAAAGAACGAAGCCCGGAGGGTCCGCTGGAAGGCGGTCCGAAGGAAGCGTCCGTTCCTT
>NZ_JBHVET010000247.1:0-10703 GCF_042802135.1 Kitasatospora sp. NPDC057512 | reverse complement strand
GGTACAACGACGGGGCCCGCCCGAGGTCACGCGGCGGTGGTCCGGCGGGTGTCCCGGCCGGTGGTTCACCCCGCCGGCGCCCGGCCGGCGGGGTTCACCCGGGGGCGCTCAGCCCTTGGGCCCGGGGCGCTCAGCCCTTGAGCCCTGAGGCGCTCAGCCCTTGAGCTCGGCGGCGACCAGCTCGGCCAGCTGGACGGCGTTCAGCGCGGCGCCCTTGCGCAGGTTGTCGTTCGAGACGAACAGCGACAGGCCGTTGTCCACCGTCTCGTCCACCCGGATGCGGCCGACGTAGCTCGGGTCCTGGCCGGCGGCCTGGAGCGGGGTGGGGATGTCGGACAGCTCGACGCCGGGGGCGCCGGTGAGCAGCTCGACGGCGCGCTCGGGGCTGATCGGGCGCTCGAAGCGGGCGTTGATCTGCAGCGAGTGGCCGGAGAAGACCGGGACGCGCACGCAGGTGCCGGAGACCTTCAGCTCCGGGATGCCGAGGATCTTGCGGCTCTCATGGCGGAGCTTCTGCTCCTCGTCGGTCTCGTTGGAGCCGTCGTCCACGAGGGAGCCGGCCAGCGGCACCACGTTGAAGGCGATCGGCCGCTGGTAGACCTTGGGCTCCGGGAACTCGACGGCGGCACCGTCGTGGGCGAGCGCGGCGGCGCCGAGCTCGACGACCTTGGCGGCCTGGTCCTGGAGCTCGGCGACGCCGGCCACACCGCTGCCGGAGACGGCCTGGTAGGTGGAGACGACGAGCGCGGCCAGGCCGGCCTCCTCGTGCAGCGGGCGCAGCACGGGCATGGCGGCCATGGTGGTGCAGTTCGGGTTGGCGATGATGCCCTTGGGGCGGTCCGCGACGGCCTCCGGGTTGACCTCGGAGACGACCAGCGGGACCTCGGGGTCGCGGCGCCAGGCGGAGGAGTTGTCGATCACGACGGCACCGGCCGCGGCGACCTTGGGGGCCAGGGCCTTGGAGGTCGAGCCGCCCGCCGAGAAGATCACGATGTCCAGGCCGGTGTAGTCGGCCGTGGCCGCGTCCTCGACGGTGACCTCGGTGCCCTGCCAGGGCAGCGTGCGCCCGGCCGAGCGGGCCGAGGCGAACAGCCGCAGCTGCTCCACCGGAACGTTGCGCTCCGCCAGGATCTCGCGGACCACGCCGCCGACCTGGCCGGTGGCACCGACAATGCCGATCTTCATCTCCGAGTACTCCTCTGAAAGGTGCTGTTCACAGCCGCACTCCGCCCATCATGCCTTGTCACGGGCGTCGTACGACCTGGCGTTCCACGACGTGAGAGCGCAACTAGTGGTCCAGACCACTGGCGAGGGCCAGCGCGGCGCGGACCTCCGCCTCCCCCGCCGGCAGCAGCGGCAGCCGCACGTCCGGGGTCGGGATCCGGCCCTGGGCGTGCAGCACGCCCTTGGTCACGGTCGGGTTCGGCGCCGTGAAGGCGGACAGCGCCAGCCCGGTCAGCCGGTGCCCGAGCGCCCGGGCCCGCGCCACGTCCCCGGCCTGCCAGGCCTCGGTCAGCTCGACGAACCGGGCGGTCGCCAGGTGCGCGGAGGCGAGGATGCCGCCGGCCGCGCCGAGCGCCAGCATCGGCGAGAGGAAGGCGTCCTCGCCGGTCAGGAAGGCGAACCCCTCGGGGGCGTCGGCGAGCAGCTCGGCGGCCGTCTGGTCCAGCCCGCCGGTCGCGTACTTGACGCCCACCACGCCCTCGATCGCGGCGAGTTCGCGCAGCGCGGCGGTGGAGAGCTGCTGCCCGGTGCGGTACGGGATGTGGTAGACGACCAGCGGCAGCGGGCTACTCGCGGCCAGCGCCCGGAAGTGCGCTACCGTCCCGGCCTCGCCGGCCCGGACGAAGGACGGCGTGGTGACCAGCGCCGCCGCCCCCGGCACCCGCGCGTCGAGCGCGGCCAGCGCCTCGCCGACGGTCCGGGTGTCGCCGCCGGAGGCGCCGACGGTCAGCTGCGCCCCCCGCGCGGCGCAGGCGGCCGCGGCGACGTCGACCACCGCGTCCCGCTCCCCGGCGGTCAGCGCGGCCGGCTCGCCGGTGGTGCCGAGGGCGACCAGCCCGGCCGCCCCGGCGTCCAGGACCTCGTGCGCGAGCTTCTCCAACGCGTCGAGGGCGACGGAGCCGTCGGCGGCGAAGGGGGTGATCAGGGGGACGTGGATGCCCTTGAGTTCCATGCCCACGATCCTGCGGCCCGCCGATCGCCCAGGTCCAGTTCACATTTCCGACGCTTCTCGTAAGCTCAGCCGATGCTCGGCCAGGGCCTGCCCCCGAACGCCCCGCGGACGCGAGTGCGAGAGCAGGCCCTAGCCTGGACGGATGCTGGACGTCCGACGCCTGCGCCTGCTGCGCGAACTCGCCCACCTCGGCACCATCGCGGCCGTCGCCGAGGCGCTCTCCTTCAGCCCCTCGGCGGTGTCCCAGCAGCTGTCCGTCCTGGAGAAGGAGGCGGGCGTCCCGCTGCTGGAGCGCACCGGGCGGCGGGTCACCCTCACCCCGGCCGGGCGCAACCTCGTCCGGCACGCCGAGGCGGTGCTCGCCCTACTGGAGCAGGCCGGCGCCGAACTCGCCCACGCCAAGCGGGGGTTGGCCGGTCCGCTGCGGATCGGCACCTACCCCTCGGCGGCCCGGGCGATCATCCCGGCGGTGCTCGCGGAGCTGGCCGGCTGGCACCCGGGGCTGGAGCCGATGGTCACCGAGGTGGACCCGGCGGCCGTCGGCGCGGCACTGCGGGCGGGCGAGCTGGACGTGGCGCTGGTGCACGAGTACGACCTCGTCCCGACCGACCCGGAGCCGGGCCTGGCGGTCACCCGTCCGGTCTTCACCGAGCCCATGTACCTGGCCGCCCGCGTCCCGGGTACCGTCGCCGAGCAGCGCGGCGCGCCGTGGATCATGTCCTCGCCCGGCACGCTCTGCCACACCATGGCCGTCCGCGCCTGCGAGGCGGCGGGCTTCGCGCCCCGCATCCGGCACCAGATCGACGACTTCACCACCGTGCTGGCCCTGGTGGCGGCCGGCCAGGGCGTCGCCCTGGTCCCCCAGCTGGGCACGGCCGGCCTCCCGCCCGGCGTCGTCCTCACCCGCCTGCCGATGTACCGCCGCACCCGCGCCGCGTTCCGCGCCGGCGCCGGCTCCCACCCGGCCATCTCCGCCTTCGTCTCGGCCCTGCACACGGCCGTCCCCCCGGGCCTCGGCGGCGGGGCCTGACAGGCCCCGCCCCCGTACGCGGAAACGCCCGGGCCTTCGGCTCCCGTCCTAGCCCGCCAGGCAGCTCGGCCCGAGCAGCTGCTTCAGGTCCCCGAACAGCGCCGGGTCGGACTTCACCCGGTGCCGGTCGAGCCGCAGCACCGTGGTCTTGTCGCGGCCCTCCAGCCGCACCCGCACCTCGGTGGTGCCCCGGTGGCTCCCGAGCACCTCGCCGAGCCGGGCCACCAGCGGCGGGGTGACCTTCCCGCTCGGGATGAGGATGGTGATCGGCGCCTCGGCGTGCGCGTTCGACAGGTCGGGGACGGACAGCTCCATCCCCATCAGCCGCGGCACGTCCTCCCGCTTGTCCAGCTTGCCGCGCACGAAGACGACGGCGTCCTCGGCCAGCTGCGAGGAGACCAGCTGGTAGCTGGCCGGGAAGAACATGCAGTCGATCGAGCCCGCCAGGTCCTCGACGGTCGCGATCGCCCAGGCGTTGCCCTGCTTGGTCATCTTCCGCTGGAGGCCCGAGATGATGCCGCCGATGGTGACGATCGTCCCGTCCGGCCGCTCCGCGAGGTCGGCCACCGCGCAGTCCGCCTTGTCGGCGAGCACGTGCTCGATGCCGTGCAGCGGGTGCGAGGAGACGTACAGCCCGAGCATCTCCCGCTCCTGGGTGAGCAGGAAGGACTTCTCCCACTCCTCCTCGGAGAAGACGACGTCCAGTCCGAAGCTCGGCTCCTCGGAGGCGGTGTCGCCGCCGAAGAGGTCGTACTGCCCGACCGCCTGCTTGCGCTTCACGTCGACGACGTTGTCGATCATCGGCTCGAACTGGGCGCTCAGGCCCTTGCGGGTGTGGCCGAGCGAGTCGAAGGCGCCGGCCTTGATCAGCGATTCGACGGTCCGCTTGTTGCAGACCACCGACTCCACCTTGTCCAGGAAGTCGGGGAAGGACGCGAACTTCCCCTTGGCCTTCCGGGTCCGGATCATCGAGTCGACGACCGGCCCGCCGACGTTGCGGATGGCGGTCAGGCCGAACCGGACCAGGGTGTCACCGTGCGGGGTGAAGTCCGAGTCCGACTCGTTGACGTCCGGCGGCAGCACCTGGATGCCCATCTTGCGGCACTCGTTGAGGTAGACCGCGGACTTGTCCTTGTCGTCCTTGACGGAGGTGAGCAGCCCGGACATGTACTCGGCCGGGTAGTTGGCCTTGAGGTAGGCGGTCCAGTACGAGACCAGCCCGTAGCCGGCGGTGTGCGCCTTGTTGAACGCGTAGCCGGAGAAGGGGACGAGGACGTCCCACACGGCCTGGATGGCCGCGTCGGAGTAGCCGCGCTCGCGGCAGCCCTTCTGGAAGGGGACGAACTCCGCCTCCAGGATCTCCTTCTTCTTCTTGCCCATGGCGCGGCGCAGCAGGTCGGCCTGGCCGAGCGAGTAGCCGGCCAGGATCTGCGCGGCCTTCTGCACCTGCTCCTGGTAGACGATCAGGCCGTACGTCGGCCGGAGCACCTCCTCCAGGGGCTTCTCCAGCTCCGGGTGGATCGGGGTGATCTCCTGCTGGCCGTTCTTGCGCAGCGCGTAGTTGGTGTGGGAGTTGACGCCCATCGGGCCGGGCCGGTACAGCGCCAGGACGGCGGAGATGTCCTCGAAGTTGTCGGGCTTCATCAGGCGCAGCAGCGAGCGCATGGGGCCGCCGTCGAGCTGGAAGACGCCGAGCGTGTCGCCGCGGGCGAGGAGTTCGTAGGTCGGCTTGTCGTCCAGGGGCAGATCAAGCAGGTTGATCTTGACGCCCTTGTTCTTCTCGATCGCCTTGACGGCGTCGTCCATGATCGTCAGGTTGCGCAGGCCGAGGAAGTCCATCTTGAGGAGGCCGAGGCCCTCACAAGTCGGATAGTCGAACTGCGTGATGGTGACGCCGTCGGTGTGCCGGGTCCAGACCGGGATGTGGTCGGTCAGCGGCTCGGCGGACATGATGACGCCGGCGGCGTGCACGCCGGGCTGGCGGATCAGGCCCTCGATGCCGCGCGCGGTGTCGATGACCTTCCGGACGTCCGGGTCGTTCTCGTACAGCCCGCGGATCTCGCCGGCCTCGCTGTAGCGCGGGTGCGAGGAGTCGGTGATGCCGGAGAGCGGGATGCCCTTGCCCATCACGTCCGGCGGCATCGCCTTGGTGATCCGGTCGCCCATCGCGTACGGGTAGCCGAGGACCCGCGAGGAGTCCTTGATGGCGGCCTTCGCCTTGATGGTGCCGTACGTGACGATCATGGCGACCTTGTCGGATCCCCACTTCTCGGTCACGTAGCGGATCACGTCGCCGCGCCGGCGCTCGTCGAAGTCGATGTCGACATCGGGCATCGAGATGCGCTCGGGGTTGAGGAAGCGCTCGAAGATCAGGCCGTGCGGGATGGGGTCGAGGTCGGTGATGCCCATCGCGTACGCGACCAGCGAACCGGCCGCCGAACCACGGCCGGGGCCGACCGCGATGCCCTGGCTCTTGGCCCACATGATGAAGTCGGCGACCACGAGGAAGTACGCCGGGAACCCCATCTGGATGATGGTGTCCATCTCGTACTCGGCGAGCTTCTTGTGCTCCTCGTCGTACCCGTTCGGGAAGCGCCAGTCCATGCCCTTCCACACCTGGGACTTGAAGAAGTCCGCCTCGGACTCGAAGCCCTCCGGGATCGGGAAGCGCGGCATGAGGTTCTTGAACTTGAACATGCCCTCGGTGTCGACCCGGGAGGCGACGAGGAGTTGGCTGTTGCGGCAGCCCTCCTGCCAGGCGTCCGAGGAGTCGAGGGCGTACATCTCAGCGGCCGACTTGATGTAGTAACCGGTGCCGTCGAAGCGGAAGCGGTCCGGGTCCGAGAGGTTCTTGCCGGTCTGGACGCAGAGCAGCAGGTCGTGCGCCCCGGCGTCGGCCTCGGTGGTGTAGTGCGAGTCGTTGGTGACGACCGGGGGGATGCCCAGCTTCCGGCTGATCTCCAGCAGCCCGTCGCGGACCCGCTTCTCGATGTCGAGGCCGTGGTCCATCAGCTCCAGGAAGTAGTTGTCCTTGCCGAAGATGTCCTGGTAGTCGGCGGCGGACTTCAGCGCCTCGTCGAACTGGCCGAGGCGCAGCCGGGTCTGCACCTCGCCGGAGGGGCAGCCGGTGGTGGCCATCAGGCCGCCGGACAGCTCGGCGATCAGCTCCTTGTCCATCCGGGGCCACTTCACCAGCCAGCCCTCGGAGTACGAGCGCGAGGTCAGCTTGAAGAGGTTGTGCAGGCCCTCCTTGTTCCGGGCCCAGATGGTCTTGTGGGTGTACGCGCCGGACGCGGAGACGTCGTCCCGCTTCTGGTGCGGCTGGCCCCACAGGATGCGCTTGGTGTTCGAGCGGGACTCCGGGGCGACGTACGCCTCGATGCCGATGACGGGGGTGATGCCCGCGTCGGTCGCCTGCCGGTGGAACTCGGCGGCGCCGTACATGTTGCCGTGGTCGGTCATGGCCACGTGGGTCTGACCGAGGCGCTCGACCTCCTTGAACATCTGCTTCAGCCGGGCGGCACCGTCCAGCATCGAGTACTCGGTGTGGACGTGCAGGTGCGCGAACGGCTGGTCGCTCAAGGCGGGGCCTCCGGAGGCTCTGGTGCTGATCTGGCGGTCCGGCGAACGTGCAGGTCACAGGGTTTTACCCCTGGAAATGGAGGTGGCCCGGAGCGCCTCGCGGGGCCCGGACCATCACTCACACGTTCACGCGTCCACTCTAGCCCCCGGGGCGACCGACCGGTCCGCCCGGAGTGGTCCCGGCAAGTCGTGCCCCGGCGGCCTCACGGACTTCCGGCTCCTCCATCGGATCGTCCCGCAGACGGGCCAGGCGGTCGCGTACGCCGGGCCGGTCGGGGGCGTGCTCGACGGCGAGGAGCCGGGCTCGCGCCTCGCAGTCCCACAGCGACTCGGTGTACGCCTCGGCCGTGCCGGCGGCCCCCATCGCCGCCAGCGCCTCCAGGTAGTCGGCGCGCTCGTACGAGTGCGGGGTCCAGAGCCAGAAACGGCGCAGCAGGGAGACGGCGCCGGCCGCCTCCGGGCCGAAGCGGGCGAGGCCGCGCGCGAGATCGTCCGGGCCGCACCAGGACCGGTCCACCCACCGCCGCTCCAACTCGGCGATCAAGGCCGGGATGTCGCTCTCGCCACCGTGGGCGGCCAGCACCTCGTGGCCGAGCCCGGAAAGCCACGCCTGCTCCGCAGCCGCCCACTCCCGGGCCGCCGGCACGGCCTGCCCGGCCAGCCGCTCGACGGCCTTGCCCAGCAGCGGCAGCGGTCGGGTGCCGTCGGCGGCGCCGAGGCCGGGGACCAGCTGGATCAGCGCGGGCTCGGGCGGGCGGAGCGAGAGGGCCACGAGAGCGGAGGTCTTGGCGCCCTCGGGCGCCACCGGATCGCGCAGCAGGGCCAGCAGGCTCGCACTGTCCCGCTCCGGGTACGGATCCGGCCGCCGCACCGGGCGACGCGCGGGCGGCTCGTCCTCCTCCGGTACGAAGTCCGGCAGCGCCGCCCGGGCTTCCGCCGAACCGGCGAGCACCAGCAGTTCAAGGACGCCGGTGGCCCGGTCGCGGGTGTCCTCGTCCTGGGCCGTCGCCATCTCGACCACGGGCCCGAGCGGGAGTTCCAGGTCCCGGATCAGCCGGGCCAGGTAGAGGTGTCGGTCGTCCACCTGCGAGTCCCAGCGCCAGTCCCAGCGGATGCAGCCGTGGACGAACTCGGCGACCGACGCCGGATCCTCGGCGGCTATCCGCGCGCCCTGTCCCCGGCCGCGCTGGAGGAGGCCGAGGAGGGTGGTCGGCGGCGCGTAGTGGTCGCTGTGCATGGGGTCCATCGTGCCGCAGCCCCCGGCGCGGGGCGGCGGGGGCTGGCGGGGTCAGGCGTCCTGGTCGGGCGGCGGGGCCGCGCGGAGGGCGGTGACGACGCCCAGGGCGACCGTGGAGATCGCGAGGGCGAGGAGGACGGCGAAGGCCGTCCCAATCAGGTATCGCACGCGGTCCTGCGCTCGGCGTCGAGGAGCAGGGTGAGGAGGTTGAGGAGAGTTGAGGCCGGCGCCGTGTTGAAGCGGACGAGGACGCGGCCGTCCATGGTCCGGTCGGTGCCGATCGAGGGGAAGATGAGGCCGAACTCGCGTCCCCGCTCCACGACTTCCTCCAGGAGGGAGTGGACGTGGTCCTCGGTGTAGTAGCGGATCCGGGGGTCGGTCGGCAGCATCGGGTGACGGCCGGGGCGGTAGATCATCAGACGGTGCCCTTCCGCAGCTCAAACCAGACGGATTTGGCGCGCTCGTGGGGGTCGACGCCCCAGCCGTGGGTGAGGGCGGCAACGAGCTGGAGGCCCCGGCCGGACTCGGCGAGCAGGGACAGCGGCGGGCTGGAGGGCAGGACGGGGCTCTCGTCCGTGACGGAGACGCGGAGGACGTCCCCCTCGGAGATGATCTCGACCAGCGGCGCGGGGGTTTCGGTGTGCCGCCAGGCGTTGACGAGGAGCTCGCAGAGCGCGAGCTGCGCGTCGAAGATCGGCGAGGCGGACCAGCCGACGCGGGTCATGGTGTTGCGGAGGGTCTGCCGCGCGACCGCGATGGTGGGGGTGTTGATCTGACGCATGGGAGTTCTCCCGAGGCGTGAGTGAGGGGGAACCGGCGGAACATGTGTCGCCGTGAGCCAGGCCGTGGAGAAGGACATGGCTGCTCTGCGGTGCTTGCTAGCAGGCGTTACTGACGATCCGTCGGACCGATGTGACATCGACCATAACGCAGGAACTACTTAATTTTAGGTTGTTCTGCCGAAGTTCCCTCTCCCGAGGGACAGATGGCCCCATCGCGTGCTGGCGAGGCAGACTGTCACCATGCCTGGTCGCCAGAACCCAACCCTTCGTCAGCGCCGCCTGGGCGCCGAGCTACGGAAGATGCGCGAGCAATCCGGCCTCGGTGGCAGCCAGCTCGCTCGTGCACTTGGCGTGAGCGCTGCCCAAGTGACACAGATGGAGAACGGAAAGACCAGCGTAAACGTGGACCGACTCCGGTCCTTCGCGGCAGCCTGCAAGTGCATAAACCCGCCCTTGATCGAGGCTCTGGAAGCCATGGTCCGGGACCGCTCCAAGGGCTGGTGGGAGAAGCATCGAGGCGCTGTCCCGGACGGCGTCCTTGAGAACGCAGAGTTTGAGAAGACCTCCCGTGAACTCATGCTGTGGCTTCTCACCCACATGCCCGGCCCCTGCCAGACCTTCGACTACGCCTCAGCTGTCTTTGGACGCGTCTTTCCTCCGCTGCCTCAACACGAGCTGGAGGCCCGCACCGCGTTCAGGATGCAGCGCAAGGCCGAACTGCGTCGCAGTCCGAAGCCCCTGACCTTCTTCATCTACGAATCAGTACTGTGGACGCGGTTCGGCGGCACGCCGATCCTCAAGGAACAGCTCTCCTCCCTGCTCGAAGACTCCGAGTTGCCTTGGATGACCATTCGCGTGGTCCCGTTCGACATCGAGACCTTTCCCGGGCCCGCCGAGAACCTCACGTACTCGTTCGGTGCGGTCCCTGAACTCGACACCGTTGAACGGGAGTCCTCCCACGGTCCCGAATACCTCGATGCCGTCAGCGAGCTGGCCAGCTACCGGGCCATCTTCGAACGCACCGAAGCATCGGCGCTGAGCGAGGATGACTCCCGCGACTTGATTCGCAAGATCGCGCGAAACCTGTGAAAGGGCCCGACATGACCGACACCGAGTGGCAGAAGTCCTCCTTCAGCGGCAACGTCGAGAACTGTGTGGAGGTCCGTACGGTGGGTTGGGCAGTCGAACTCCGCGAATCCGACGAAGGGCACCTCACCATCCGCAGCACCCCTACCGCCCTCGCCGCCCTCCTCCTCGGCGTCAAGGCCGGCGAATTCGACCACCACGCCTGACACTCCACACCATCCATGCCCCCTCGCCCGCCCCGGGCGAGGGGGCGTAGCTCGTTCAGGTGACGGCGTGCCGAGGCCCCTCCCCCGGCTTCCTCCGAGCACGTACAACTGTCCTGCACCTCGCCCGCATCGCGAAGGAATGACAGTCATGGCCCAGCTGGAGTCCGGTCTCTACACCATCCAGAGCGGCGACGCCCGGATCGGCCGCGCCCGTCACGAGGCCCTGGACCTCTCCCCCAAGGCCGTCTTCGCCAACACCGACGACCAGGACGCCGTCTGGGTCGTCGAGGCCTACCCCAACAACCACTACCGGCTCTACGCCAAAGGCGCCCCGACCGCCGTGGAAGACCTCAAGCCCGCCGGCCCGCTGGTCTCCCTCCTCCTCGACCAGGGCGACGCCCCCGAGTGGGAGCTGATCCCCGTCGACGGCGTCCCGGACACGTACCGGATCAAGTCCCCCCAGGGCTCCTCGTGGACCGTCCTCGAACCCGGCCGGCAGAGCCGGATCGAGGTCATCCCCGCCCTCGAAGGCTCCACCGCCTTCACCTTCGCCCGCATCGGCCGCTGATCCGACCCTCGCCCCCTCCAGCGCGGGAAGTCGGCC
>NZ_JBHVET010000246.1:0-10711 GCF_042802135.1 Kitasatospora sp. NPDC057512 | reverse complement strand
GGAACACCGGGGGCCGGAGCACCGGGCAGCCCGGCGAGGCCGGGCAGGCCGCCGGGCGGGGCCAGCATCGTCGGCGCGTGCTCCACCTGCGGACCACCGGCGGGCGGGGCGACCGGGGCACCCGGCAGGCCCATCAGCCCGGACGCGGCGTCCGGCGAGGCGAGCAGCGTGGGCGCCGGCTCGGCGGCCGGGGCGGGCGCCGGTACCGCTACCGGGGCCGGGGCCGGGGCCGGCGGGGCGAGGGGCGGCGCCGCGGCGGCCGGGGGCTGCGCCCCCTGCGGCTGGGCGGCGGGCGGCGGGACCGGGGGCATGCCGTAGCCGCCGCCCGTCGGCGGCATCAGCATGGTCGCGGCCTCGGCACCCGCCGGCGCGGCGGGCTCGGGCAGGTCCGAGCCGGTGGTCCGCAGCCCCTCGGACATCAGGACGGTCGCGGCCTCGCCCTCGACCGGCGGCCGGCCGGGCACCACAGGCGCGACGGGCACCACAGGCGCGACGGGCGCCGCGACCGGCGGCACCGGCGCGACGGCCGGCTCGTCGTGCCCGGCCGGCGGCGCGAGCATGGTCGGCGCGTCCCCGGCGGGCCGGTCGGAGACCGGCGGCTCGGTCAGCACGGCCGGCCCGGGCCGCGGCGCGGCGGCGGGCGGCTCCTCGACGGGCGCGGCAGCCGGAACCGGAGCAGCAGCGGGAGCGGCCGCGGGCCCAGCAGCACTCGCGGCCGGAGCCGTCCCGAGCCGCTCGGCCTCCGCCGCGATCGCCGCGGCCCCCGCCTCCTGGAGCCACTGCGGCGGGCTGAGCAGGAAGGAGGTCGCCTCCACCGGCCCGGGCGCGGGCTTCGCCGCACCGGCCGGGTTGGCCGCCACCGGCCGCCCGTAGACCTCCTCGTACTGCCGGACCACCTCGTTGACGGGCAGCGCGGGCCAGAGCGTGCTGGCGCCCGAGTCCCGGGCGATCACCAGCCGGGCCTCCCCCGAGCCGCCACCCGCACCGCCCGCACCGCCCGAGCCGTCGGCCGGGCCCGTGGGCGCCACCGCCCAGCAGACGAAGCCCAGGTCGAACTCCCGGACCCGCACCTCGCGCTGCTGCGAGCGCGGCACCCCGCCGTTGATCCACTCCTCGGCGAGCTCCTGCGCCTGCGCGTACGTCACCACGCCCGGTTCACCCCTGTCCGCATCCTCGTCGTCCCCCGTTCCACCGCGACCACCTCGACCACCTCGACCTCCGGGGCCACCTCGGCCACCTCGGCCACCGACACCACCGCGAGCACCGCGCCCACGCGCCTCAGCCGACCGGGACGGCCCGGGCGAACCCGCCGTCCACCATCAGCTCCGCGACCGTCTCCAGCTCCGGCGGGCTGCCGGCCAGCCGCAGCAGGAAGGCGTCGAAGTCCTCGCCGCAGGGCAGCAGCAGCCGGGCGCAGCGGTCCTCCGGCGCCTCCGGGCCACCGGCGTCGCGGGCGTCGTCGTACAGGTGGAACCAGACCGAGCCGGTCCGCTCGCCGCGCACCTTGAGCGCGACCAGGCCGCCCTGCGCGTAGGCGATGCCCAGGTAGTCCTTGGTGAGGTGGTCGCGCAGGCACTTGTTGGCGTACACGACGTCCTCGGTGCCGTACTCCTCGGTGAGCGTCAGGAACGGCTGGTCGAGCAGCAGTCCGAGCTCGGTGTCCAGCGCCACGCCGACCGGGGCGCGGCCGCCGCCCAGCTTGAGGAAGGTGCGGTAGGCGTCGGGCAGCCGGTAGCCGAGGCGCTCCTCGGCGCGCTGCACCAGGTCCTCGGGGACGCCGATCGGGTCGCCGCCGTCCCCGGCCAGCGAGAAGTGCACCGGCCGGCGCTCCTGCAGCGGGCGGGTGCCGCGGCGGGTGTGGTCGGCGGCCGAGGTGGCCAGGCCGCCGTGGTGCCGCAGCAGCGCCTTGACCTCGACCGGGACGAGCTCCATCCGCCGCCAGCCGGGGGCGGCCCGGCCGACCGCGTGGTGCCAGGTCCAGCCGGGCGGGGTGGCGACGGCGGTCGGGAGGTCGGCCCAGAGCGGGTGGCCCTGGGTGTAGAGCGCGGCGTTGGCCGAGACGTAGTCGGTCAGCCGCAGTTCGTCCACGCCGAAGCCCGCCGGCGGGTCGGCCACCTCGGCCGCGGCGGCGGCGTACGGACCGAAGTCCGGGAAGCCGTACTCGTCCACCCTGACCCCGGCGGGGTGCCGCTCCGCGCGGACCGGGTCCGGGAACTGCACCACCTGACCTGCGTACGCCGCGTTCGGTGCGGCGGCGACGCCGGGCCGACCTGTCGTCATCTGGGAGCCCCCACTGGCTGCTGCAAAATACGGTGCTTGCTGGGCACCAGCCTAGGGCCTGCCTTCAACCCCTGATCGGCCAGGCGGACGACGCGGCCCCCGGCGTCACAGCCGCCCGCCCAGCGCCCGCGCCAGCGCCTCGGCCACCCGCAGCTGCCGGGCCTCGGTGAGGTGCGGGTGCAACGGCAGGCTGAGCAGTTCGCGGGCGGCCCGCTCGGCGACCGGGAACGTCCCTTCCCGGTGGCCGAGGTGACGGAACGCGGGTTGCAGGTGGACCGGCACCGGGTAGTGCACCCCGGCGCCGATCCCGGCGGCGTGCAGCGCGGCCAGCACCGCGTCGCGGTCCCGACCGGGGCCGATCCGTACCGGGTACAGGTGCCGGACGTGCTCGTTGCCGGGCGCGGTACGGGGCAGGGCGAGTCCGTCCAGCCCGCCCAGCAGCGCGTCGTAGCGGGCGGCGGCGGCCCGGCGGGCGGCGTTCCAGGCGGGTAGCCGGCGCAGTTTGGCGCGCAGCACGACGGCCTGCAGCGCGTCCAGCCGGGAGTTGCAGCCGAACCGTTCGTGCCGGTACCGGTCGCGGGCGCCGTGGTCTCCGGTCAGCCGGACGGCGTCGGCCAGGGCGTCGTCGTCGGTGAGCACCGCCCCGGCGTCGCCGTAGGCGCCGAGGTTCTTGCCCGGGTAGAAGCTGGTGGCCGCGATCCGCCCGTACCAGGCGCGCCCGTGCTGCCGGGCGCCCTGGGACTGCGCCGCGTCCTCCACCACCGGGCGGCCGTCGGCCGCCGCCAGCAGCGGGCCCATCGGGGCGAGTTGCCCGAAGAGGTGGACGGGCAGCAGCGCGACCGCGCCGGGCAGCGCGGCGGCGGCCCGCTCCGGGTCCATCAGCAGGTACTCCGGGTCGGCGTCGACCAGCAGCGGGCGCAGCCCGGCCCGCAGCACCGCCTCGGCGGTGGCGACGAAGGTGTTGGCGGGCAGCACCACCCCGCCGCCGGGCGGCAGGTCCAGGGCGCGCAGGGCCAGTTCGAGCGCGTCGGTGCCGTTGGCGGCGCCCACGCAGTGCCGGATGCCGGCGAAGGCCGCGTACTCCCGCTCGAAGGCGGCCACTTCGGGGCCCTTGACGAAGGCTCCGGAGGCGAGCACCCGGTCGAAGCCGGCCCGCACCTCCTCCGCCACCTCGGCGTGCGCCGCCGCCAGATCGACCAGCGGGACGCCCTCCCCCGCCGCACCGCCGCCCTGCGCCGGAACGCCCACCCCCGCCGCACCGATCCCCGCACCGCTCCCCGGGCCGCTCACCGCACCGCTCCCCACGCCGTTCACCATCCCGCTCACCGCACCGTTCCCCGCACCGTTCGCCATCCCGCTCACCGCACCGTTCCCCGCACCGTTCGCCGTCCCGCTCACCGCGCCTCCGCCCCGGCCCGGACCGCCGCGCCCACCGGCACGGTGACCCCGCCGAGTTCGAGGCTGAGCGAGGCGGCCTCCAGCAGCTGCAGCACCCGCACCCCGGCCCGGCCGTCGGTGAGCGGGGCCCGGCCCTCGGCGATGGCGGCGGCGAACTCGGCCATCACGTTGCGCAGCGCCTCCTGCTCGACCAGCGCCGGCGCGACCATCTCGCCGACCCGGTAGGAGATCAGCGCCCGGTGCCGGATCTCGTCGGTGAGCTGGTCGGGCGGGGTGAGGTCGACCCCGCGGTCGTGCACCGCCAGCCGGGCCTGCGGGTTGAGGTCGTCCCAGACCAGGGTGCGCCGCGAGCCGCCGATCAGGGTGGTGCGGACCTTGGTCGGGGAGAGCCAGTTGACGTGGCAGTGCGCGAGCGCGCCGTTGCTGAGCCGGACCGTCAGGTACGCGACGCATGCGCGGCCGGCCCCGATCGGGTCGGCGCCCTGGGCGGACACCCCGACCGGTTCGATCCCGGGCGGCAGCACGAAGTCCAGGATCGACAGGTCGTGCGGGGCGAGGTCCCACAGCACGTCGACGTCCGGCTGCACCAGGCCGAGGTTGATCCGCACCGAGTCGAAGAACTGGACGTCCCCGATCTCCCCGCCGTGCACCAGCTCGCGGATCCGCCGCACCGCCGGGGTGTAGCAGAAGGTGTGGTCGCACATCAGCACCAGCCCGCGCCGCTCGGCCAGGTCGACCAGTTCCTCGGCCTCGGCGGCGGAGGTGGTGATCGGCTTCTCCACCAGGACGTGCTTGCCGGCCTCCAGCGCAGCCCGCACCAGCGCGTAGTGGGCGCCCGCCGGTGTGGCCACCGCGACCGCGCCGACCCGGTCGTCCGCCAGCACCCGCCGGTAGCTGGCGGTCGTCCCGACGGTGCTGTACTCCCCCAGCACCGCGCGGGCCTTGGCCTCGTCCAGGTCGCACAGCCAGTGCAGCCGCAGCGCCGGGGTGTGCTGCGCGTTGCGGACCAGCTTCGGGCCCCAGTAGCCGGCCCCGACCACGGCCAGCCCGACGGGGCGTTCGGGCACCGGCCGGGGCGGCTCGTCCGGTGCGGGTACGTGGCCGCCGGGTGCCTGGTTGGCGGCCTGCCAGTGGTCGTCCTGCGGTTCCGACGTCATCGCACGGGCCCCTTCGCTCAGCGCCGGGGCGGGCGGCAGGCCCTCCCCGGTGGCCTCAACGTCCGGCGCGGGCACGGGAGTCGGGCCCGCCCGGGCGGCTGCTCCGCGCGGTCGGCCGCGTCCCCCTTCGGCTCGCTGCCGGAACGGTACCGGCCGCGTACCGGCCTCCGGGGCCGTTTCGGTAAATCGGCGGACAAGTCGTGACGGACGCGTACGTGTTAGGCCGACACCGGGTGACCGCCGGGCCGGTCCGTCGCGCCACCGGCCGCCGCCGTACCCCGGTTGTGCGGTTGTCAGTGCCGTTTGACAGGCTTGCCCCTGAACAGGCTTGCCCCGGACCGGCCCGGTCACTCCGGCCGACACCGGGTTACCAGGAGGAGGACGACGGATGACCACCGGTGAGCCGGCGGGCCCGCCCGTGCTGCGCCACCACCGCGACAGCCTGCTGCCCGCCGTCGCCGCCGCGCTGTCGCTCAAGGGCGGCGAGGTGCACACCCTGGCGGGCGACAAGGACCCGCGCCGCCCGGTGCTGCACCACCTGGTCGCCGATTTCCTGGACGCCCTGCCGGCGGAGGCCCGCGAGCGGTTCACCGGCCGCTGCCCGGAGGCCGTCCTGCTCTCCCAGCACCTGGCCGCGGTCGACGGCCGGCGCTCCAAGCGCGCCGCCCGCAAGCCGATGACGCTGCACGAGGCCCGCAAGGCGCTCAAGGGCTCCCGGATGACGACCGTCCGCATCCGCGAGGAGGGGGATCCGGCGCACGGCAGCCACGCCCCGCCCTGCCGCTCCTGCGCCCCGATGCTGGAGCACTTCACCGTGCGCAGCGTCGCCGTCGGGCCGCCCGCGCACTGACCGCCCGCGCACCGACCGGCCGAGCCGCCGGCACGTCCCCCGTCCCCCAGCCCTGGAGCCCGCCCTGAACCCGCCCATCCCGCCCGCACCGGCCACCCTCTCCCCCGCCGGCGCCCGGACCCGCCCGCGCTTCCCCGCCGACGTCGCCGCCGAGCTCAAGGCGGCCGGCTGGCACCCCGGCCGCTGGCAGATCCGGCAGGCCGAGGAGTGGGCCGACACCCTGGTCGGGTACGGCGCGCCCACCGGCGTGACGCACGCGGTGTTCCCGGCGGCGGTGGAGGCCTGGGCCGAGTTCGGCGGCCTCGCCTTCGACCTGTCCGGCCCGGGCCGCCAGCTGGCCCGCACCCCGTTCCTGATCGACCCGCTGTGCGGCCTGCACCAGCCGCGCACCCTGCTCGACCTCGGCCGGGCGCTGGGCACCCGGCTGGCCCCGCTCGGCGAGGAGGCGTACGGGCAGGCGCTGCTGGCCGTCGACGAGGAGGGCCGGGTCTACAGCCTGGACCACGCCGGCGAGTGGTTCCTCGGGCACGGCATCGACCAGGCGGTCTCCGCCCTGGTCCTGGGCACGGCCCCGGAGCGGCTGCGGACCCCGGACGAGTACTGAGGCGTTCCGGCAGGCACCGGGCGGCACCGGGCCCGGCTCAGCGCAGCCGCTCGGCCCGCACCGCCAGCCGGGACGGCAGCACCGCCTCGATCCGGAACCCGCCGTCCGCCTCCGGCCCGGAGGAGAAGGTGCCGCCCAGCGCGATCACCCGTTCCCGCATCCCGACCAGCCCGTTGCCCCCGCTGGGCAGCTTCGCCGCGCCCCGCTCCCCGCCCGGGCAGGCGTTCACCACGGCCACCCGCACCCCGTTCGGCGCGTACGAGAGCAGGACGGACACCTGGGCGCCGCCCGCGTGCTTGTGCGCGTTGGTCAAGCCCTCCTGGACGACCCGGTAGGCGGTCTGCTCGGCCTCGCCGGTGAACTCCTGCCGACTGCCGCTGACCGTCAGGGTCACCGCCATCCCGGCCACCCGGGACTGGTCCACCAGCCGCGGCAGCCCGGCCAGCGAGTCCGGCTCCGGCTGCCGCTCGTCGTCCATCCGCAGCACCCCGAGGATCTCGCGCAGTTCGTTCAGCGCCTGCCGGCCGACCTCGCCCATCAGCTTGGCGCTCTGCGCCGCCTTGTCCGGGTCCTTGCCGACGATCCGCTCCAGCGCCCCGGCGTGCACCACCATCAGCGACACCCGGTGCGCCACCACGTCGTGCATCTCCCGGGCGATCCGGGTGCGCTCCTCCAGCCGGGCCCGGCGGGCGCGCTCCTGCGCCTGCTCGGCCAGCAGGTCCAGTTCGGTCTCCAGGCCGTGCGCGCGGTCCTTGAGCGACTCGATCAGCCGCCGCCGCGCGCCGACGTACAGTCCGGTCAGCACCGGGGCGACCGTCAGACCGACCGCCACCAGCAGCGACAGCAGGATCTGGCCCCACAGCGGCGGCGGGTCCACCGGCCCGTCCCCGGGCGTCATCAGCGACACCGCCATCACGGCGGCCGCCTCGGCGAAGGCCAGCGCGGACAGCGCGACCACCCGGCGGCGCCGCGAGGGCCACTCCCAGGTCGACGCCAGCGTGTACAGCGCCACCACCAGCAGCACCACGCCCAGCATTCCGGGCATCACCAGCAGCGTCACCAGCACCGGGACGGCCGGCCAGCGCCGGCGCACCACCAGGGAGCCGCCGGCCAATGTGCCGAGCACGGCTATCCCGACCGCTCCCGCGGTGCTGACGTGGATCCGGGCGGAGAGGAAGGCGAGCGTGCTGGCCGCGCACTCGACGGCGGCGAGCAACGCCAGCCCGATGTCCAGGAAAGCGCTGCGCGGCCGCTTCCACCACCAGAACGACCGGACCGGCACGCGCTCCCCAGGCGACTTGCTCATGCCCCACAGCGTAAGCGGCAACCCCCTCCCATCCCCACCGGGATCGCCCGGTACACCCCCCTAAGCCGTCAAGTGGTCCAGACCACAGGTGGTTTTCGGCAGCCCTGTCCGCCATCCGGCCACGTCGCGGACAGCACCCTCCCCGACACCTATGCTGGTCGCGTCGGACAGCGCGGTCCGCACGCGTCACACCCGCCACACGCGTGTGGACCTGTGACGATGAGCCGTTGCCGAACCCCACCACCACAGGGAGCCAGCCGTGACCGCTCCGGTCCCCACCCCGGCGGACAGCCCCACGCCCGTCGTCGCCGACCCCGACAACGCCGCCCTGCGTGCGGACATCCGCCGCCTCGGCGACCTGCTCGGCGAGACGCTGGTCCGCCAGGAGGGCCCCCAGCTGCTGGGCCTGGTCGAACAGGTCCGCCTGCTGAGCCGCACCGACGGCGAGGCCACCGCCGAACTCCTCTCCGACATCGACCTGGACACCGCCGCGAAGCTGGTCCGGGCCTTCTCCACCTACTTCCACCTCGCCAACGTCACCGAGCAGGTGCACCGCGGCCGCGAGTTCGCCACCCGCCGCGCCCGCGAGGGCTCGCTGCTCGCGCAGACCGCCGACCAGCTCGCCGAGGCCGACGCCAAGCACCTCCAGGACACCCTGGCCCACCTCGCCGTCCGCCCGGTCTTCACCGCGCACCCCACCGAGGCCGCCCGCCGCAGCGTCCTCAACAAGCTGCGCCGGATCGGCGAACTCCTCGACCGCATCCACCGCGACGAGGTCACCTCCGGCCTGGCCGCCGCCGACCAGGCCCGCACCAGCAGCGCCAAGCGCTCCGCCGACCGCCGCCTGGCCGAGGTCATCGACCTGCTCTGGCAGACCGACGAGCTGCGCATCGCCCGCCCCGAGCCCACCGACGAGGCCCGCAACGCCGTCTACTACCTGGACGAGCTCTACCGCGAGGCCGTCCCCGAGGTCCTGGAGGAGCTGCACGAGGAGCTCGCCCGGGTCGGCCTGAGCCTGCCCGACGGCGTGCGCCCGCTCACCTTCGGCACCTGGATCGGCGGCGACCGCGACGGCAACCCCAACGTCACCCCGCAGGTCACCTGGGACGTCCTCAACCTCCAGCACGAGTACGGCATCAAGGACGCGCTCGCCGCGATCGACGACCTGCGCAACACGCTCTCCACCTCCGAGCGGCTGGCCGGCGCCTCCGTCGAACTGCTCGCCTCGCTCAACACCGACCTGCACCTGCTCCCCGAACTCAGCCCGCGCTACAAGCGGATGAACGCCGAGGAGCCCTACCGCCTCAAGGCCACCTGCATCCGGCTCAAGCTGGAGAACACCCGCGAGCGGCTGGCCGGCGGCACCCCGCACGTCGAGGGCCGCGACTACCTCGGCACCCGCGAGCTGATCGCCGACCTGCGGCTGATCCAGGACTCGCTGCGCTCCCACCGCGGCGAGCTCATCGCCGACGGCCGCCTCGCCCGCGCCATCCGCACCGTCGAGGCCTTCGGCCTCCAGCTCGCCACCATGGACGTGCGCGAGCACGCCGAGGCCCACCACCACGCCCTCGGCCAGCTCTTCGACCGGCTCGGCGAGGAGGCCTGGCGCTACGCCGACATGCCCCGCGAGTACCGGCAGAAGCTGCTCGCCAAGGAGCTCCGCTCGCGCCGCCCGCTCGCCCCCACCCCGGCCCCGCTGGACGAGGCCGGCACCAAGACCCTCGGCGTCTTCAACACCGTCCGCCAGGGCTTCGAGCGCTTCGGCGACGAGATCGTCGAGAGCTACATCATCTCGATGTGCCAGGGCGCCGACGACGTCTTCGCCGCCACCGTGCTGGCCCGCGAGGCCGGCCTGATCGACCTGCACGCCGGCATCGCCAAGATCGGCATCGTGCCGCTACTGGAGACCACCGACGAGCTCCAGCAGGCCGACCGCATCCTCGACGAGATGCTCTCCGACCCGTCCTACCGCCTGCTCGTCTCGCTGCGCGGCGACGTCCAGGAGGTCATGCTCGGCTACTCCGACTCCTCCAAGTTCGGCGGCATCACCACCTCCCAGTGGGAGATCCACCGCGCCCAGCGCCGGCTGCGCGACGTCGCCCACCGGTACGGCATCCGGCTGCGCCTGTTCCACGGCCGCGGCGGCACCGTCGGCCGCGGCGGCGGCCCCTCGCACGAGGCCATCCTGGCCCAGCCCTGGGGCACCCTGGAGGGCGAGATCAAGGTCACCGAGCAGGGCGAGGTCATCTCCGACAAGTACCTGCTCCCCTCGCTGGCCCGGGAGAACCTGGAGCTGACCCTCTCCGCCACGCTCTCCGCCTCCGCGCTGCACACCGCCCCGCGCCAGGCCCCCGAGTCGCTGGCCCGCTGGGACGCCGCGATGGACCGGGTCTCCGAGGCCGCCCACACCTCCTACCGCGCCCTGGTCGAGCAGGAGGACCTGCCGAAGTACTTCTTCGCCTCCACCCCGGTCGACCAGCTCGCCTCGCTGCACCTGGGCTCCCGCCCGTCCCGCCGCCCCGACTCCGGCGCCGGCCTGGACGGCCTGCGGGCGATCCCGTGGGTGTTCGGCTGGACCCAGTCCCGGCAGATCGTCCCCGGCTGGTACGGCGTCGGCTCCGGCCTCGCCGCCGCCCGCGCGGCCGGCCTCGGCGACGTGCTGGACGAGATGTACGGCGAGTGGCACTTCTTCCGCAACTTCCTGTCCAACGTCGCGATGACGCTGGCCAAGACCGACCTGCGGATCGCCCGCCACTACGTCGAGCAGCTGGTGCCCGGCGAGCTGCACCACGTCTTCGACCAGATCAAGGCCGAGCACGCGCTCACCCTGCGCGAGGTGCTCCGGCTCACCGGCGAGAGCGAACTGCTGGAGCACAACCCGGTGTTGAAGCAGACCTTCGCCGTCCGCGACGCCTACCTCGACCCGATCTCCTACCTCCAGGTCGCGCTGCTGCGCCGCCAGCGCGAGGAGCTCTCGGCCGGGCGCCAGGACGACCCGCTGCGCGCCCGCGCGCTGCTGCTGACCGTCAACGGCATCGCCGCCGGCCTGCGCAACACCGGCTGACGGCCACCCCTAGAACGGCCGAGGGCCGGTGTCCCGTCGGGGACACCGGCCC
>NZ_JBHVET010000245.1:0-10713 GCF_042802135.1 Kitasatospora sp. NPDC057512 | reverse complement strand
CCCCAGGACACCTGGGGCACGGGCCGGAAGGGTGCACTCCGCGCAGGTCACGTCGTCAGGTGGTCGAACTCCCCGGCCTTGACGCCGCACAGGAGCGCGCCGAGCGCGCCGGGTGAAGTGGAGAGGACGGTGTCGGGGTCATCGCTCTCACGAATCCGGACAGTGGCGTCGGCAACTGCTGAGACGTAGATGCAGTTGGCGGTGTCGCCGCTGAACGAGGACTTCTGCCAGTTGTGGAAGGCCATACTCAGTCCTGTCTCAGATACGCTGGGCGACACGGCGGATGAGGTCGCGGGATGGATCGGGTTGGAGCGCACTCATCTCCATGCGGTCCGGGACTGTCGTCCCCGCAACCGTAGAGGCGCGCCAGGGTCCGTACCCGGTCCGCGCTCACCGGGTACCCGCCGGATTCGATGTTACTGATGCAGGACTGCGGAGTGCCGTGCAGTTCCGCGCCGCGCCGCCGCCGCGACGGCCACTCGGACCAGCACCCCGCTGGCCCTCACCCGGCCCTCGCCTGGGGCAGCCACCCGACCCCGCCCATCGTGTGCGTGGGAAGTCGACTCAGCCGACTTCCCACGCAGGTCACGTCGTCAGGTGGTCGAACTCCCCTGCCTTGATGCCGCACAGGAGCGCGCCGAGCGCGCCCGGCGAAGTGGCGAGGACGGTGTTGGGGTCGTCACTCTCACGGAGCTTGATGCTGCCAGGGGCTTCGGCAAGGTAGATGCAGTTGGCCGACTCGGAGCTATAGCTGGACTTCTGCCAGCTGAGAGCTGCCATGCGCGCTTCCTCTCAGATGTCCTTCTCGATGCGGGCAATGAGATCACGTGACTTCGCAGGACCCAGGGCGCAGGCTTCCATGAGGTCCAGAACCTTCTGATACTTCACCAGTTGCGCATGGGCATCGAGGAACTCAGAGCCGTGATACGTGTCGAGCTGCACGGTGTCGAGTTGGGGCACGGCAGCGGAGCAGTAGACGATGGACTGCCCAGAGCCGGGGAACGTGCCCGCACCGAAGGGGATCACGAGGACCGAGACGTTCTCGCGCGTGCTCGCCTCGATCAGCTGCCTGAGCTGCGCACGGGCTACAGCGGGCCCGCCGAAACCCATCCGCAGGGCCGCCTCATGGACGATCGCCGTGAGTGGGATCGCCTGCCGGCCGTAGAGAACGACCTGCCGCTTGATTCGGTACGACACCCGATGCTCCAGCTCGTGTGGCGCCGGAGGCGGTACGACGTTTCTGGCGAGCACACGCGCCTGGTCCGCGGTCTGGAGTAGACCCGGAATGTGGATCACCGAGGCGATGCGCATTGCCGTGGCGTGGTGTTCCGTCTCGGCAAGGTCGAGCATGCTTGGCGGCAGGATGTCGCGATACTCCTCCCACCATCCCCGAACCCGCCGTCCAGTCATGCTGGCGAGAGCGTCGATCAGGTCCTGGTCCGTGCAGGTGTACGCGCGAGCGAACGCGCGGACCCGCTCTGCGCTCACCGCGTAGCGGCCCGCTTCGATGCGACTCATGTGGGCCTGGCTCACTCCTACCCGAGCAGCGGCGGCAGTTGAGCTGAGCCCGGCGTTCTCACGGAGTTTGCGCAGTTCGAATCCGAGGCGCTGTTGTCGCAAGGTCGGGGCGTCGCTCGGTGACATCGCGATCCTCTCGTTCACTGCCCAGAGTGAAAATGGCAAGTCTTCAATGGATTACATAGAAAGTATGCCATGCCAGCGCTACCGTATGGAACGAGCCAGTCACTGATAGTACTGGCCGTTGGCTCGCCCATGCCTCGAGGCAGGAGACTTCCATGAGTACTGCGCCCTCGCCAAACTCCCGCCCGGCCACGCCCCTGCCCGTGGCCCGGCCGACCTTCGACCAGGAGCTGTGCGGGCTGGTGCTCGACACCGCACCCCGGCTGTTCGCCGTCGTCCAGGTGTGCGGCGACGACGCCGACGGGTGGGTCGCGGCCTGGGGGCTCACCGACTCGGACGGCCGGACCCACGTGATCGGCGTCGACGGGCGGACGCGCATGACCCTCCACTCTCCCGAACGGGCCGTGCGCCACTTCTCCGGGCGGCCGGGCATCACCGCCCGACTGATCTGGCTCTCCCCGCCGGAGGCCGCCATAGCGAGCCGCACCGCTGCGGCCTGAACCTCCCCTCTCACCCCTGCTCGATGAAGCCCAGCAGGTGCTCGTTGACCAGCTCGGGCTGCTCCAGGTTGAGTCCGTGCCCGGCACGTTCCAGAACCTCCACCCGCACGCCCGGGATCAGCCGGGTGACCCGCTCCACCACCTGGCGCGGCCGCAGCAGCGCGCTGCGCCTGCCCAGCAGCACCAGCACCGGCAGCTCGATCGACGCCAACTCCCCGTCCGTGAACGGCCGGGCCGGCGGGCGGCCGCCCGGCTTGTAGCTCCGCATGGCGAGCATCAGCGGTGCGATCATCTCGCGCGGCGCGCTCAGTGCCGGGTTGGCCAGCAGCCGGCCGACCGCCGGGCGCAGCGGGCGCGGGGCGAGCATGCCGAACAGGCCGCCGACCATGTGGGCGTAGAACCGCGCGGGGACCTTCTCGATCCCGCCCGGGTCGAGCGGCGCGACCGAGGCCAGCCGCTCGGGCGCGTGGATCGCCTGGTTGAGCGCCAGCCAGCCGCCGTACGACACCCCGACCAGGTGGACCCGCTCCAGCCCGAGGCCGGCCAGCACCTCCCCCAGCCAGGCCGCGTTCTCCTCCGACCCTGCCGCGACGGCTCGTTGCACGCTGCGGCCCGGGTCGTCCAGGGTGTCGATCGCGTAGACGGGGTGCCGCTCGCCGAGCGCCGCGATCTGCGGGTACCAGTTGGACGGGTGCCCGGCGTGGCCGTGCAGCAGCACGATCGGTTCGCCGGTCGTCGCGCCGTAGCGGTGGACGTGGACGGTCCCGTACGCGGTCTCGACGTCGAGCTCCTGGCGCGGGCCCGGCCAGAGTTCCATCGCCCGGTCGTACGCCTCAAGGAACTTCGCCCGAGCCGGCTCGCTGACGAAGTGTCCGACGCTGGTCCTGGTCATGATCCCTCCCTGCTTGATGGTATGGTTGTACCACAAAAAGATCCGGAAGGAACCCGATGCCGAAGCTGGTGGACCACGAGGAGCGGCGGGCCCACATCATCGACGCCCTGCTCCGCTCAGCGGCGAGCAGCGGCCTGCACTCCGTCACCATGCGGTCGGTGGCGGTCGAGGCGGGCGTCTCGGTGCGCCTCGTGCAGTACTACTTCGACACCAAGGAGCAGCTGCTGCTCGCTGCCATGACCCGACTGACGGCCCGCATGGGCGAACGGGTCCAGCGGCGCGTCCGCGCGAGCGGCGCCGCCGACCCGCGCGGCATCATCGAAGCCGTCCTGCTCGAAGCCGTCCCCACCGGCGAGGAGAGCCGGGCCTTCCACCTCATCCACACCGAGTACGCGGTGCTCTCCGTCACCGATCCGGCCCTCGGCGGGCCGCAGTTCCTCTCCGCGCCCAACGAGATGGAGGCCTTCCTCACCGCCCAACTGACCGCCGCCCAACAGGCCGGAGCCGCCGACCAGCAGCTGGACCCCCGCCAGGAGGCCGTCGTCCTCCTCGCCGTCTCCGCCGGCCTGGGTCTCAGCGTCCTACTCGGCCAGCGCACGGCGGAGGCCGCCACCACCGTCCTGCGCTACCACCTCGGGCGGCTCTTCCCGGGCTAGGAATCTGTCCGGTCGATCACGTGACTCACTAGACTCTCCTCAACCTGGAGGGGGTGACTGAAGCAGTGATGACTCGTGAGTCGGCCGTTGCGATGGTGCAGAAGATCATGGATGGGGACTGCTACGACGACGCCGAGGTCGACCGCACACTGGAGGCACTGGACAGGGGCCTCGGCTGTCCGAGTGGCTACGTCAGCGACTTGATCTACTCGGCCGACGGGCCGGAGCCGACAGCGGCCGAGATCGTCGAACTGGCCCTGGCCCACCGACCGTTCGCGCTGTGAGAACGACAACCGCTCGGACGTGCTTCAGCCAGTGCAGCGCATTGTCACACGAGCGGGTGAGCCGACGGCCGACGCCCGTACGGGAACCGGTGCCGCTGGCAGGATGGCGGCCATGTCGAACCCCAGGCGCGTGAAGCCGCCCACCCGTTCCCGGACCGCCCCGGGAACGTCCGTCCACACGATCAAGGTCACCCTGTCCGGCTCCGAGCCCCCGATCTGGCGTCGCCTACAGGTGCCGTCGGGCACGGATCTGGAGCGGCTGCACGACCTGGTCCAGGCCGCGTTCGACTGGGAGGACTACCACATGTGGGCCTTCGAGACCGGGCGGGAACGGTACGGCGTCACCGATCGGGACCTGGGGATCCGCGACGCGGCGGCGATGCGCCTCGACCAGATCGCCCCCGGCGTCGGCACGCGGTTCCGCTACATCTACGACTTCGGCGACAACTGGGAACACGACATCCTCGTCGAGGCCGTAGGAGACGCCGAACCCGGTGTCTCCTACCCGCGCTGCCTCACCGGCCGACGGACCGGCCCGCCCGAGGACTGCGGCGGGATCTGGGGATACGAGTACCTCGTCGAGGTTCTGGCCGACCCCGGCCACGAAGAACACGAGGAACGACTCGAATGGCTCGGCCTCGACTCGGCCGACCAGTTCGACCCCGCCGCATTCGACCCGGCCGAGATCAACACCGCCCTGGCCGACTACACGACCGTACTCGTCCACGGCTGAAACCGGACCGGCCCTGTCGACGCGGTCGTCAGAAGTAGCCGAAGAAGCGGTCCGACCAGGTGGGCCGCCGGATGTACGAGGGCAGTCGGCTCGGCCCGTCGTAATCGCTCTCCAGTAGTTCCTCGGCAACCACGACATAGCCGAGTTCGACCAGCGCCCGGTTGACCCTGGCAAGGTCCACGCCGTCCAGCTCGCCCTCGGCCCGGGCTTCCTCCGTTCCGCGGAAGACGCCCGGGTTCTCGGCGCAGACCACCGCCAGTGAGCCGAACTTGCTGACGCAGACGACGATCCGGGTTCCGCAGACGGTCGCGTCCCCGGGAACGACGACGCGTCCGTACTCGCTCGAGTCCTGGGCGTCCTGCTCGGCCGGGCAGGGAGCAGCGAAGTCGCC
Organism: Kitasatospora sp. NPDC057512; assembly: GCF_042802135.1. Taxonomy (NCBI): domain Bacteria; kingdom Bacillati; phylum Actinomycetota; class Actinomycetes; order Kitasatosporales; family Streptomycetaceae; genus Kitasatospora; species Kitasatospora sp. NPDC057512. The sequence continues at coordinate 5,616 of NZ_JBHVET010000245.1, read as the reverse complement.
TTCGAGCCGAGCCACCAGCGCGCCGAAGCGAACCGCGGTCCCGCGACGGTCGTAGCGCTGCGGCCACTCCAGCCACTCCGGATCATCGAGCTCGCGCAGCAGTGCCGGCAGATCCGCTTCGCTCTCGGTCATGCGCTCATCTTGGCGCGGCAACCACCCCGCGCAACAGTCCGGGGCTCCAGCACACTCACCGCTCCCCGACACCACCCGCTCGGGTTCAGTAGCATCAGGGATTCCGATCTCGAAGGAGTGCCGACCGCGTGAGACTCGTCTGCGACCCCGTGTACGGCGAAGTGGATCTCACGGCGTCGGCGGAGGAACTGGATCGTCTGGCGAGCGCGGTGGCCGAGGGCGAGGGGCTTCTCGGCGCTACGCCCTCGCCCGACGCCGATGCCCTGGCGGGGATCGAGGTGAAGAAGACTGGCGGCCCCGGCGTCCTCGTCCGCCTGGACTCCGAGCGGCAGTTCCTCGTGATCAGCGGTGACTCCGCCGGCAGGGTGGTGCTCGCGGACGACCTGCGCGGCATGGCCTCCGCCGAGGACGGCGGCCACCTCCACATCGACTACTTTCCCGAGCACTTCTACCTTGCTGAGGGCTCCCTGCCGCTGGTGGTCAACAGCCCGCACGGAGGCATGCCGACCCACTGAACGGGCCGTTGGTTGCTGCCTACGGTCGTAGGCGGCGAGCGACCGGGTAACCGGACCATCCGCTTGACCAGCGGGAGCACCGTCTGGAGGGCGCTTGTTGCAGCCGGCCCGTTGCGGGAGATTGCTCCTCCGGCTGATGGGAGAGTGTCACCATGGAGATTACCAACCGCACGCTGACGGCGGACGTGATCGCGGCACTGACGTACTGGCCCGGCGTCATCTGGGGAGGTCAGAAGCACCCTCCGGACCCGGTGGATCTCACTGTTCTGCCCTCATTCTTCGACGAGGTATTGCAGGAACTTCCCTGGTGGAACCACGACTGGAAGGTCAGCCACGTCGATCCGGGTCTTCCACTGGAGATCGAGAGCGATCACCACGGTCACCCTGCAAGGTTCACTGAGGTCTCAGTCCCGGGCACGGTCGGTTCCGGTCGTGGTGAGAGCCTGCCTTTCGTCGCGAAGGTCGGGTTCGCAGGTGACCAACTGATCCGATTCCAAGCCAAGATCGGTGACATCGTCCTCAGTCCTGCTGTCGCCCCTGCCGGGCAGCTGGAGGCTCATCCGTTCGCAAGGGTGTTCACCGGGTTGATGGACCTGCGCGGGATTCCGGTGCGGGAGATGGCACTGGAGACCGCACGATCGATGTCCACCATTCGCATGCTTCGCCGGGGAAGACACAACCCGGAGCCGGTTCTTGTCCAGGAGGTCGCCAAGGTTCTGGGCATGTCGGAAACAGACCTCAGCGTCATCGCCGGCCTCGACGACGGCGAGGTGGAGCCGTCGGCACGCGCCTGCCCCACCTGTCGCCGCGACGTCCCTGGACACGGCCCAACGCTTGGATCGTGGCCTGTGTCCGGGCAACGTCGGATAACCGACGCAGGCCCTGGAGGGCAGTTTCACTGAGCCCACGGATGCAGGGCACTCCATGTGCCCCCGGCTGCCGCGAAGACCAGCTCCGAGCCCTCGAAGACTTCTTCGGAACTCACGGGTGGTGGGCCGTCGAACCGTTCGGCGCAAAGATCAACCTGCAACAGTCCGTCGAAGTGCGTGAATTGTGGCGGGTCGTACAACACCCAGCTGAACCCGACACTCTCGTCAATGCGGAACCGCCGCACGTCCACAAGATCCAGGCACACGGGCTCCCAGCGCAGCTCATCGCTGACAACCCTGGCATCGATCACGAGCTGGACGACCCTGCCCCGTCTTGCCCGGGGACCATACTCCTGGTCAAGGATGACGCGGCGCAGGCAAGAGTCCCCGAAGGCATAGCGGGCAAGCAGGGACGCGATTCCGTCCTCGTCCAACGGATACGGCCCAAGCTTTCGCTCCGGAACCGGCGTGGTGAGCTCCACTGTCCTCCCTCATCAGTGCTGCAAGCGTAGGGCGCAGCCCCCGTGTCAGCCTCACCGAGCCCCAAGAGGTTCCCTCACCTGGCACCTGCCGCGATCGAGGCACCCTGGGAACACGCCACCACTCTGCCACCTGACCAAGCCCTACTAGACGAGAGCCCCCGACTCCGCGGGCTGGCGCGGCACGCCGTGGAAGACCTGGCGTGCGTGCCACTCCCGGTGTCGGTCGGCGACCGGCGGGCGGCCGGGCTGGGGGCCGATGAGCGGGCGGCCGGAGAGTGCGAGGACGTGGCGGCGGCTGGCCTCGCTGCGGCCGACGAAGCGGTCGGAGACCAGGATGCGATGGCCCTCCCCCAGGCCCAACACGCCCTTGTCGAAGAGCTTGTGGTGCAGTGAGCACAGGCACAGGCCGTTGTCGACCTCGTCCGGCCCGTCGTGCGACCACCAGCGCACGTGCGCGGCCTCCAGCCCGACCGGGCTCGCCCCGAGGGCGCCGTCGTAGCCGCAGAAGGCGCACTGGAACTCGTAGGCGGTGAGTATCAGTTCACGCATCCGCCGGTCGCGCTGCCGCCGGGCCGCGGCCTCGGCCCCGCCCAGGGCCCCGGTCTCGGCCCGCTCCAGGTCGAGGCCGACCGCCTCGCAGAGGTCGGCGTGCAGGGACGTCGGGAAGTGGGCGTCGAGCAGCACCCGGGCCATCCGGCCCAGCAGGGCAGGCTCCTCGCCGAGCGCCGCCCGCAGCGCGGGCGCGAGCCGGCCGGCGGCCCCGCTCGACCGGAGCACCCCGACCCCGCTGCCGGGGCTCCCCGGCCCCTGGTCGGTACGGACCTCCCACACCCCGTCGCTGACCAGGTGGTGGAACGGATACGCGGGGGTCGTCGGACGCGGCGGCCCGTACTCGGCGAGCAGCCGCTTCAGCTCCTCCTCGACCGCGCTGTACCGCAGTTCGCCCTCCGCGTCCCGCTGGTACCCGCCGAGCGCGTAGAGCAGCAGCAACGGCTTGTGCGGCGCACGCTCGCCGCCCTTCGTCCAGCGCCTCAGCCGCGCCACCCGATCGAGCCAGTCCATGCCGGCCAGCGTAGTTCGCGGCCCGGCGAAGGGATCACCGGGGCCTACGAGCCCGGCCCGGGGGCCGCCTCACCTCCGGCGGGCGCAGCACTGCGCCGCCGTGCGCCAGGCGGCGGTGACGGCCCGGTGGGCGGTGGCGGTGGCTTCGGGGATGTCGGCGGGCAGGTGGAGCGGGGTGCCGAGGTGGACGTGCAGGGTGGGGCGGCGTAGGGGGGCGGTGGCGAATCCGGCGAGCTGTTTGGCGGTGCCGCCCGAGCTGAGGCGGCGGGCGCCGCACTGGCCGAGCGGCACCACCGGGGCGCCGGTCGCCGCCGCGAGCCGGGCGAGGCCGGTGCGGAAGGCGCCCGGTTCCGCGTCGTGGGAGTCCCGGTGCTTCGGCAGGCCGCCTTCTCCGTAGATGAGGACGACCCGGCCGGCCGCGAGCGCCACGGCGGCCGCGTCGAGGGCTTCGGCGGCCCGGGCGGTGCCGCGGTGGACGGGGATGTGCCCGCCGGACCGCAGCACTCCGCCGAGCACCGGCACCCGCCACAGTCCGGCGGTCGCCATCACCACCGGCTCGGTGCCCAGGCGGCGCAGCGCGGCCAGCACCACGCCGGGGTCGGCGGGCGAGGTGTGGTTGGCCGCGACGACGCTGCCCGGGGCTACCGGGCCGGGCGTCTCGGAGGTGACGGAGAGGCGCCCGAGGACGGGCACCAGGGCGGCGGCGATCCGGCTGAGCATGGCGGGCCCTCCGTGGCCTCCGGCGTAGTGGTCCCGCCATCGTCCCGGAGCACCGGCCCCGCCCGCCTGAGTAGCGGTACTCAGGCCGGACCGGGTGTCGGCCGCCGGGTCAGCCGCGCTGCACGGTGACCCGGTCCACGGCGGTGCCGTCCTCGGTGAGCGAGCGCACCTCCATCCGGGCGGGCCTGCCCGCGACGGCGGGGGTCACGTCGATCGCCACCAGGCAGTAGCCGGTGTACCTGACCCTGGACCAGGTGACCTTGACGGTCTGGTTGTGGCCGCTCCGGTCGGAGACCACCATCGGCACGGGTTTGTCGTTGGCGCTCTCGTGCCCGAGGTAGGTGTCGGCGGCGGGGAAGGAGTAGAGCCCGCCTCCACCGCCGCCCGCGACGACGTAGGTGGTGCCGTCCTTGACCGGGTCGACGGTGTCGCCGGAGGCGACCTTGCGGGTGGGCTTGCCGGCCCGGATGGGGTCGGTCCGCTCGTAGACGTGGTTGTGGCCGCTGAGCACCAGGTCCACCTGGTACTTGTCGAACAGCGGGGCCCAGTCCTGCTGCGCGCCGAGTTCGGCCCCGTTGTCGTGGCAGGTGGAGTACGTGCACTGGTGCAGGTAGACGACGATGAAGTCGATGCCGGTGTCGGCGCGGAGCGCGGCGAGCCGGCTCTCCAGCCACTTCTTCTGCTTGCCCTTGGTGTAGTCGAGGTTGGCGGGGGTGTTGTAGCAGACGTCGTTGCCGTCGAGGCTGATCAGGCCGACGTTCTGGTAGCGCCAGGAGTAGATGCCGGTGGACTGGCTCCAGGCGTTGTCGGGCGTGGTGAAGCGGGCGCGCATGCCCCCGTAGCCGTCGGTCCCGTACCACGGCTCCATCTCGTGGTTGCCGATCGCCGGCATCCACGGGGTCCGCGCGGCGACGGGTTCGTTCTGTACGAAGAAGGAGTCCCACAGGCGGGCGTCGTACGCGTCGCTGGTCTTGCCGCTGCCGCCGGCGTTGGCGTAGGAGAGGTCGCCCATGTGGAGGTGGAAGGCGGGGTCGAGGCCGGCGATCAGGTTGCCGGTGGCCGCCGCGTTGTAGCCGATGCCCTGGTCGCCGAAGGCGGTGAAGGTGAACCCGGCACCGCGGCCGGGGGCGGGTGCGGTGCGGAAGCTCGCCACGTCGCCGAGCCGGGCGCCCTGGCCGGCCGGGTCGTAGCCCTGGTGGCCGACGACGTAGTAGTAGGTGGTGTCCGGGATCAGCTGGTCCAGCCGCGCGTGCAGGTAGTACTGGGTGACGGTGGTGGGCTTGACCAGGGGCTGGTCCTCGACCGGCTTCTGCCAGGAGAGCTTGCTGACCAGGGTGCGGACCTCGGCGGCGATCGGGGCGCCGAAGTCGCCGGCCTGGACGCCGATCCGGACGAACGGCGCGGTCACCGCGTCCGGCACCTGCCAGGAGACGACGACCTGCTGGGACGGGTCGGCCCCGTAGGCGAGGTGCCGGCCGAAGGGCCGCAGCGCGGACCCGGCGGTCCGCTCGCTCCGGGGCATGGGGACGGTCGGGATGGCGGGGGAGGTCGGGGTGACGGGGAGGGTCGGGGTGGCGAGCGCGGTCGGGCGCGGGGCCGCCAGGGCGGTGCCCGGCAGCAGCAGGCCGCCGGCCGCGAGGGCCGCTCCGCCCGTCGCGCCGGCTCGGAGGAGGTCGCGCCGGGAGTGCCGTGGGGTCTCGGTCTCGGACATGACATCAAGTTAGGAAACTTCCCTAACCTTTGACAAGAGGTCCGGCGCCACCGGATGTGTTTTCGATTCCCTTTCGCCATAGGACAGTTGGTGCGGAGCAGAGGACCCGCCGCGCACCGGTCGGC
>NZ_JBHVET010000244.1:0-10727 GCF_042802135.1 Kitasatospora sp. NPDC057512 | reverse complement strand
CGCCACCTGCTCCTGGAGCAGACGGACGTTGCCCAGGTCCCAGTCGACGTGCGAGGACGGCTGCTCGGCGTGCAGCGTCTTCGGCAGCACGCCGGCCCTCAGCGCCATCACCATCTTGATCACACCGGCCACACCGGCGGCCTGCTGCGCGTGCCCGATGTTCGACTTCACCGAACCCAGCCACAGCGGCCGGTCCCCGGCCCGTCCCTGGCCGTAGGTGGCCAGCAGCGCGCCGGCCTCGATCGGGTCGCCGAGCGTGGTGCCGGTGCCGTGCGCCTCGACCACGTCGACGTCGGACGCCGACAGCTGGGCGTTGGCCAGCGCGGAGAGGATCACGCGCTGCTGCGACGGGCCGTTCGGCGCGGACAGGCCGTTGGAGGCACCGTCCTGGTTGACGGCGCTCCCCCGGAGCACGCCGAGCACCTGGTGGCCGTTGCGGCGGGCGTCCGACAGCCGTTCCAGCACCAGCATGCCGACGCCTTCGCCGATGCCCATGCCGTCCGCGCCCTCGCCGAAGGCCTTGCAGCGGCCGTCGGAGGACAGCGCGCGCAGCCGCGAGAAGCCGACGAACTCGCCGGGGTCGGCCATCACGGTCACACCGCCGGCCAGCGCCACCGTGCACTCGCCCGACCGCAGCGCCTGAGTCGCCTGGTGCAGCGCGACCAGCGAGGAGGAGCACGCGGTGTCCACGGTCATCGCCGGGCCGACCAGGCCCAGGGAGTAGGCGATCCGGCCGGAGAGCACGCTCAGCGCGTTCCCGGTGATCAGGTGGGCCTGCACGCCGGCCTCGTCCCCGACCGCGCCGAAGTAGCCGGACGGGGCCGCGCCGATGAAGACACCGGTCGCCGAGCCGTGCAGCGTCTGCGGGTCGATGCCCGCGCGCTCGACGGCCTCCCAGGAGGTCTCCAGCAGCAGGCGCTGCTGCGGGTCCATCGCCAGCGCCTCGCGCGGGCTGATCCCGAAGAATCCGGCGTCGAACTCCCCGGCGCCGCTGAGGAATCCGCCCTCCACGACGTAGGTCGAGCCCTCGGCGTCGGCGTCCGCGTCGAACAGCGCCTCGGCGTCCCAGCCGCGGTCGGCCGGGAAGCCGCTGATCGCGTCCCCGCCGGCGGCGACCAGGTCCCACAGTTCCTCGGGCGAGCGCACGCCGCCCGGGTAGCGGCAGGCCATGCCGACGATCGCGATCGGCTCCGAGGGAGCGGCGGCCACCGCGACCACCTGGCCCGGGCCCTCCGCCCCGAACAGCGCGCTCAGGATCTCCTCGGCCAGCGCGGACGCGCTCGGGTGGTCGAAGACGACGGTGGACGGCAGCCGCAGGCCGCACGCGGTGTTCAGGCGGTTGCGCAGCTCGACGGCGGTCAGCGAGTCGAAGCCCAGCTCGCGGAAGGCCCGCGTCGCGACGATCTCGTCCGCCGAGTCGTGGCCCAGCACCGCGGCGGCGTGCGAGCGCACCAGCTCCACGACGCTCCGGCGCCGCTCGGCCGCCGACAGGCCGGCCAGCCGGGAGGCGAACTCGCCGCGCTCGTCGGCGACCGTCCCGGCGGCCGACTCGGCCCGGGCCTCGGGGATGGTGTCCAGCAGCGGGCGGGGACGCGCGGCCGTGAACACCGGCGCGAACTTCTGCCACTCCACGTCCGCGAGGGCGATGAAGGTCTCGTCGTCGGCGAGGACCTCGCCAAGCGCCGTCAGCGCGCGCTGCGTGTCCAGGAAGTTCATGCCCTGCCGCAGCAGGCGCTGGGGCGTCACCCGGCCGGGTGCCTGGTCCATCACCGCGTCCACGGCGTCCCAGTCACGGGTGTTCCAGACACCCCAGGCGATCGAGGTGCCCGGCAGGCCCCGGGCCCGGCGGTCCTCCGCCAGCGCGTCGAGGAAGGCGTTGCCGGCCGCGTAGGCGCCGTGGTCGTTGCTGCCCCAGGTCGCCGAGATCGACGAGAAGAGGACGAACTCGTCGAGGCCCAAGCCGGCCGTCGCCTCGTCCAGGTGGACGGCGCCGGCCGCCTTCGCGCCGAGCGCGGCGACCAGGCCTTCGCGGCTGGTGTCCTCCACCCGGGCCAGGTACGGCGCGTTGGCGGAGTGCAGGACGGTGGACAGGCCGGGGCCGGAGTCCTCGATCCAGGCCACCAGGCCGGTTGCCTGGTCCTGGTCCGCCAGGTCGCACGACACGACCTCGACAGCGGATCCCCCGTTCGCCACGGCGGCGGCGAGCGCCGCCACCCCGGGCGCCGACGGGCCGGAGCGCGAGGTCAGAACGACCCTCGGCGCTCCGTGCTCGGCCAGCCACGGGCCGATGCAGACACCGATCGAGCCCGTACCGCCGGTCAGCAGCACGGTGCCGCGCGGCGACCAGCCCGCCGACTCCACGCGGCGGGCCTCGGCCCGCACCAGACGGCGCAGGAAGACGCCCGAGGGCCGGACGGCGACCTGGTCCTCCCGGCCGTCGGCGAACACGCCGACCAGGCGGGCGGCGGCCTCGACGTCCAGCACCGGCGGCAGGTCGACCAGACCGCCCCACCAGTCCGCGTGCTCCAGGCCCACGGCCCGGCCCAGACCCCAGACCTGGGCCTGCACCGGACTGGTCGTCACCTCGTCCGAGCCGACCGCCACCGCGCCACGGGTCAGCACCCACAGCGGAGCCGTGACCCCGGTCTCGACCAGCACCCGGACCAGGTCGACCGTCCCGGCCAGACCGCCCGGAACCGACGGGTGCTCCGCCAGCGGCGTCTCGTCCAGGGCCAGCAGCGACACCACACCGGCCACGCCCTCGACCAGGGCCGCGTCGACGTCCTCCGGTCCCGCGACGGCGACGACGCTCGCGCCGTGGGCCGTCAGCGCCTCCGCGACCGCCTCCCGGTCGGGGCCGTCGCCGACCAGCAGCCAGGTCCCCGACGGCGTGGCGGCCCGGTTCGCGTCGGCCGCCTGCCAGACGATCCGGTAGCGCCAGTCGTCCACCGAGGTGTCCGGGCCGTCGGCCTGGACGGAGGCCACGGCGCCGAGCCAGTAGCGCCGGCGCTGGAAGGCGTAGGTGGGCAGGTCCACGACCGTGCCGCCGCCCAGGAGCGCGGCCCAGTCGACCGGAAGGCCCCGCACGTAGGCCTCGGCGAGCGAGGTCAGCAGGCGCTCGGCGCCGCCCTCGTCGCGTCGCAGGGTGCCGACCACGGCCGAGCCCTCGACGTCCTCGACGACGTCGCCCACCGCGCCGGTCAGCACCGCGTGCGGGGACACCTCCACGAACGCCCCGTGCCCGGAGTCGGCGAGGATGCGGACCGCCCGCTCGAACTCGACGGTCTCCCGGAGCGAGGCGTACCAGTAGTCGGGGTCCATCTCCGGGCCCGACAGCCAGGCGCCGGTCAGCGCCGACACCATGGGGACGCGGGCCTCGGTCGGCGCGATGCCCTCAAGCACGGCGAGGATCTCCTCGCGCAGCTCGTCCACGTGGGCACTGTGGGACGCGTAGTCCACCGGGATCATCCGGGCACGCGGCGAATCCCCACAGGAGTCCGCCAGTTCACGCAGCGCGTCCGCGTCACCGGAGACGACTGTCGCCGACGGGCCGTTCACCGCCGCCACCGACAACCGGGAACCGTACGAAGCGATCCGCGCCCGGACACCGTCCACCGGCTCCGCGATCGACAGCATCCCGCCACGACCGGCCAGCGCCTTCAGAGTCTTGCTCCGCAGAGCAACGACCTTCGCCGCATCGTCGAGGGAGAGAATCCCCGCGACGGCGGCAGCGGCGATCTCACCCTGCGAGTGACCGACCACGGCATCGGGGGCGACACCGGCCGCCTCCCACACCGCGGCCAGCGACACCATCACCGCCCACAGCGCCGGCTGCACGACGTCGGCGGCCTCGAAACCGTGACGCCCGGCCAGCACATCGTCCAACTGCCAGTCCACGTAAGGCTTCAGAGCCTCGGCGCACTCCGCGAGCCGCGCCGCGAACACCGGCGACGACTCCGCCAGCTCACGCCCCATACCGACCCACTGGCTCCCCTGCCCCGGGAAGACGAACACCGTCCGCCCCACCCCGGCAGCAGCCACCGCCCCCGTGATCACGCCGGGCGCGGGCTGCCCCGCGGCGACGGCCGAAAGCCCCGCCGAGAGTCCGTCCCGGTCCGCGCCGAGCACGACGGCCCGGTGCTCCAGCGCCGACCGCGTCGTGGCCAGCGACCACGCGACGTCGCCGACCGACAACTCCGGCCGCTCCGCCACGTGTTCACGCAGCCGGTCCGCCTGACCGGCCAGCGCCGCGGCGCTCTGCCCCGACAGCACCCACGCGGGGAGCCCCTCGCCGGACAGGACGCGCGGCGCGGTGCCCGCCACGACCTCCGGACGGCCCGAGCCCGCCGGTGCCTCCTCCAGGATCAGGTGCGCGTTGGTGCCGCTCACGCCGAACGCGGACACGCCCGCGCGGCGCGGCTGCTCGCCCGCCGGCCACGCCACCGCTTCGCTCAGCAGCCGGACGTTGCCCGACGCCCAGTCCACGTGCGGCGACGGGTTCTCGGCGAAGAGGGTCTTCGGCAGCACGCCGTGCTGCAGCGCCAGCACCATCTTGATCACACCGGCGACGCCGCTCGCGCAGCCGGAGTGGCCGATGTTGGACTTCACCGAGCCCAGCCAGAGCGGCCGGTCGGCGGCCCGGTCCTCGGCCTGCCCGTAGGTGGCGAGCAGCGCCTGCGCCTCGATCGGGTCGCCCAGCGTGGTGCCGGTGCCGTGCGCCTCGACCACGTCCACGTCGGCCGTGGTCAGGCCGGCGTCGGCCAGCGCCGAGTGGATGACGCGGTACTGCGAGGGCCCGTTGGGGGCGGTGATGCCGTTGGAGGCGCCGTCCTGGTTGACGGCGCTGCCGCGGATCACGCCGAGCACCTGGTGGCCGTTGCGGCGGGCGTCCGAGAGCCGTTCCAGCGCGATGATGCCGGCGCCCTCGCCCCAGCCGATGCCGTCGGCCTCGGCGGCGAAGGACTTGCACCGGCCGTCGGCGGCCATGCCGCCCTGCTGGGAGAACTCGATGTACGCGTCGGGCATGACCAGCACCTCGACGCCGCCCGCCAGGGCGAGGGAGCACTCGCCCGAGCGCAGCGAGCGCACCGCGAGGTGCAGCGCCACGAGCGAGGACGAGCAGGCGGTGTCGATCGTCACGGCCGGGCCGGTCAGGCCCAGCGTGTAGGAGATGCGTCCGGAGACGACGGCGGTCAGGCCGCCGGTCATCTTGTAGCCCTCGGCGCCGCTGCCGTTGCCGCCCACGCCCGAGCCGTACGCGGTGCCGCTGGCGCCGACGAACACGCCTGTGTCGGAGCCCTTCAGCGACATCGGGTCGATGCCGGCCCGCTCGACCGCCTCCCAGGCCGTCTCCAGCAGGATCCGCTGCTGCGGGTCCATCGCCAGGGCCTCGCGCGGGCTGATCCCGAAGAACCCGGGGTCGAAGTCGGCCACGTCGTAGAGGAATCCGCCGACCCGGGCGTACTCCTCGCCGGCGCGCGCGTCCGGGTTGCCGTAGGCGCGCTCCCACTCCGCCCAGCCGCGGTCGGTGGGGAAGCCGCCCATGGCGTCCGTCCCGGCGGCGATCAGGTCCCAGAACCGGTCGGGGCCGGTGATCCCCCCGGCGTAGCGGCAGCCGAGGCCGACGACGGCGATCGGCTCGCGCTCGCCGGCTTCCAGTTCCTTGACGCGCTCGCGGGTCCGATACAGATCGGCGGCGAGCTTCTTCAGAGTGTCGAGCAGCTGCTTGTCGCCGCCCGCCGCCTGCGCACCACCGGTCATCACGAAAGCCCCAATTCCTTGTTGATGAAGTCCAGGACCTCGCCGGCGTCGGCGTCGTCCAGTCGCCCGGCCAGCGTCTGCTGCTCCTGCTCGTCCTGCCGTGGTTGCTCGGTGTCGCCCAGCCAGCGGGAGAGCACGTTCCTCAGCCGCAGGGTCACGTCGCGCCGGGCGCCGCTGCCGCCGGGCACCGCCGCGAGCGCGGCCTCCAGGCGGTCGAGCCCGTCGAGCACCGGGTCGGCGCCGGGGGCGGCCCGGGTGTCGTCGGCCGGCGCGGCTCGCAGGCCGAGTTCGCCGTGCAGGTACTCGGCGAGTTCGGCGGGGGTCGGGTGGTCGAAGACGAGGGTGGCGGGCAGCCGCCGCCCGGTGCTCTCGGTGATCCGGTTCCGCAGGTCGACGGCCATCACCGAGTCGAAGCCGAGGTGGCGGAACGGACGGCCCTTGGGCAGGGCCCCGGCGGTATGGCCGAGGACGGCGGCGGCCTGGTCGCAGACGATCTCCACGAGTCGGCGCAGCTGCTCCGCGTGGGGCAGGCCGGCGAGTTGCCCGGCCAGGCCGGTGCCGTCCGGTCCGTCGGTCCCGGGGCCGGAGTCCGCGGGCTCCGGTCGGGTCCCGGCGTCCGGCAGGTCGGCGAGGAGCCGGCTGGGACGGCGCAGGGTGAACGTCGGGCCGAACACCGGCCAGTCGATGTCCGCGACGGTGACGGCGTCCTCCCCCGCGTCCAGGGCCTGGCCGAGGGCGCGGACGGCGAGTTCGGGCGCCATGGCCCGGACGCCGTAGCGGGTCAGCCTGGTGGTCACGCTGCCGCCGCCCATGCCGCCGCCGTCCCACAGGCCCCAGGAGAGCGTGGTGGCGGGGCGGCCGGCGGCGCGGCGTTCGGCGGCGAGGCCGTCGAGGTAGCCGTTGGCGGCGGCGTAGCCGGCCTGGTCGCTGCCGCCCCAGACGGCGGCGCCGGAGGAGAACAGCACGAAGTCGTCGAGGCCGCGGTCGGCGGTCAGCTCGTCCAGCCAGCGGGCGCCGCCCGCCTTGGGGGCGCACACCTCGGCCAGTCCGGCCGCGGTGGTCTCGCCGACGGTGCCGCCCTGGCCGACGCCCGCGGTGTGCAGCACCGTGGACAGGGCCGGGCCGCCGCCGGCGTCGATCCGGGCCAGCAGGGCGGCGACCTCGGCGCGCTCGGCGACGTCGCAGGCGACGACGTCGACGCCGGTGCCGCGGGCGGCCAGTTCGGCGGCGCGGGCGGCGACGCCCTCGGTGGCCGGGCCGCGCCGGCCGGTCAGGACCACGCGCCGCGTGCCGCGGTCGGCGAGCCAGCGCGCGACGTGCTCGCCGATGGCGCCGGTCCCGCCGGTGACCAGGACGGTTCCGCGCGGGGTCCACGCGGCGCCGTTCGCCGGGGCCTGCGGCTGCGCGGCGCGCACCAGCCGTCGTCCGTACGCGCCGGACGGGCGCAGCGCCACCTGGTCCTCGCCGTCGCCGCCCGTGAGGACGGCGGCCAGGCGCCGCAGGGCGGGGCCGGTGTCCTCGGGACGCCGCGGCAGGTCGATCAGACCGCCCCACAGGTCGGGGTGGGCGAGGGCGGCCGTCCGGCCGAGGGCCCAGATCTGGGCGTGGACGGGCGGGCCGGCCGGTTCGCCGTCGGTGGCGGCGGCCGCGCCCCTGGTCAGCACCCACAGCGGGGCGGCGGGCGTGTCGTCCCCGTCCCCGCGCCGGTCGGTGACGGCCTGGGCCAGGGCCAGGGTGGCGGCCAGGCCACGCGGGACGCCGGGGTGGGCGTCGAGCGGCGAGGCCGCCTCGTCGTCGAGGGCGAGGGCGGAGACGATGCCGGAGAGGTCGTCGACACCGGTGGGCAGCGCGGCGGCGAGCGCCTCGCGGTCGGTGGTGTCGAGGCCGTCCCCGGCCACCGTGAGGACCCGGGCGCCGGCGGCCGTGAGGGCGTCGGCGACGTCCGGCGCGGAGCCGACGAGCAGCCAGGTGCCGGTCAACGCGGCGCCGTGCTCGGACAGGGCCGACCAGGCGATGCGGTAGCGCCAGCCGGCGACGGCCGACTCGGCGCGTTCGCGGTGGCGCCAGCCGGTGAGCGCGCCGAGGGCCGGGTCGGCCGGGTCGACGCCGAGCAGGTCGGCGAGAGCGGCGGCGTCACCGCTCTCGACGGCGTTCCAGAAGCCCGCCTCGGCGGGCGTGCCCGCGGTGACCGGCGCGGTCGGGGCCTCCGTGGGCTCCGGCCAGAACCAGTCCCGCCGGAAGGCGTAGGTGGGCAGGTCCACAACCGTGCCGCCGCCCAGGAGCGCGGTCCAGGCGACGGGCAGGCCCCGGACGTACGCCTCGGCGAGCGAGGTCAGGAGACGCCCGGCGCCGCCGTCCTCGCGGCGCAGCGTGCCGACCACGGCCGGGGTCCGGTCCGCGAAGGCGTCGCTGATCGCCGGGGTGAGCACCGGGTGCGGGGACACCTCGACGTACGCCCCGTGGCCCGCGTCGGCGAGGATGCGCACGGCGCGGTCGAACTCGACGGTCTCGCGCAGGGACGCGTACCAGTAGTCGGGGTCCAGCTCCGGGCCCGACAGCCACGCGCCGGTCATGGCGGAGACCATGGGGATGCGGGCCTCGGTCGGTGTGATGCCCTGGAGGACGGCGAGGATCTCCTCGCGCAGCTCGTCCACGTGGGCGCTGTGCGAGGCGTAGTCCACCGGGATCATCCGGGTGCGCGGGAACTCCCCACAGGAGTCGGCTAGTTCGCGCAGTGCGTCGGCGTCTCCGGAGACGACGGTCGCCGACGGGCCGTTGACGGCCGCGATGGACAACCGGGAACCGTACGAAGCGATCCGCGCCCGGACGCCCTCCACCGGCTCGGCGATCGACAGCATCCCGCCACGACCGGCCAGCGCCTTCAGGGTCTTGCTCCGCAGGGCGACGACCTTCGCCGCATCGTCGAGGGAGAGAATCCCCGCGACGGCAGCAGCGGCGATCTCACCCTGCGAGTGGCCGACCACGGCATCGGGGGCGACACCGGCCGCCTCCCAGACGGCAGCGAGGGAGACCATCACGGCCCACAGCGCCGGCTGCACGACGTCGGCGGCCTCGAAACCGTGACGCCCGGCCAGCACATCGTCCAACTGCCAGTCCACGTAAGGCTTCAGGGCCTCGGCGCACTCCGCCAGCCGCGCCGCGAACACCGGCGAGGCCTCGGCCAGCTCGCGGCCCATCCCGACCCACTGGCTGCCCTGGCCGGGGAAGACGAACACCGTCCGCCCCACCCCGTCCGGGGCGACCTCGCCGGTGACCACGCCGGGCGCGGGCTGTCCCGTGGCGACGGCCGTCAGGCCTGCCGCCAGGTCGTCCCGGTCCGTGCCCAGCACCACCGCGCGCTGCTCGAACGCCGACCGCGTGGTGGCCAGCGACCACGCGACGTCCCCGACCGGCAGCTCCGGCCGCTCCGCCACGTGCTCGCGCAGCCGGCCCGCCTGACCGGCGAGCGTCTGCCCGTCACGGCCGGACAGCACCCACGCCGGGACGTCACCCGACAGCACCGGCACGACGTTTCCGGTGTCACTGTCGACGGGCGCCTCCGCCTCGGCCGGCGCCTCTTCGATGATCACGTGCGCGTTGGTGCCGCTGATCCCGAAGGCCGACACACCCGCCCGGCGCGGCCGCTCGCCCGCCGGCCACACCACCTCGGACTGGAGCAGACGGACATTGCCCGTCTCCCAGTCCACGTGCGAGGACGGCTCATCGGCGTGCAGCGTCTTCGGCAGCACACCAGCCCGCAGCGCCAGCACCATCTTGATCACACCGGCCACACCGGCGGCCTGCTGCGCGTGCCCGATGTTCGACTTCACCGACCCCAGCCACAACGGCCGGTCCCCGTAACGCTCCTGGCCGTACGTCGCCAGCAGCGCGCCGGCCTCGATCGGGTCGCCGAGCTCCGTACCCGTCCCGTGCGCCTCGACCGCGTCCACGTCCGCCGCCGAGATCCGGGCGTTGGCCAACGCCGCGCGGATGACGCGCTGCTGCGAGGGGCCGTTGGGGGCGGTGAGGCCGTTGGAGGCGCCGTCCTGGTTGATGGCGCTGCCGCGCACCACGCCGAGCACCCGGTGCCCGTTGCGGCGGGCGTCGGAGAGGCGTTCGAGCACCACGACGCCGACGCCCTCGCCCATGCCCATGCCGTCGGCGCCCTCGCCGAAGGCCTGGCAGCGGCCGTTCGGCGACAGGGCCCGCAGCCGCGAGAAGCCGACGAACTCGCCCGGGTCGGCCATCACCGTCACGCCGCCCGCCAGGGCGACCGAGCACTCGCCCGACCGCAGCGCCTGCACCGCCTGGTGCAGCGCGACCAGCGAGGAGGAGCAGGCGGTGTCCACCGTCATCGCCGGGCCCACCAGGCCCAGCGCGTAGGCGATCCGGCCGGACAGCACGCTCATCGCCGTGCCGGTCATGCGGTGTCCTTCGGACCCGGCGGTCTCCTCCACCACTCCGAGGTAGGTCGACCGGGCCGCGCCGACGAAGACGCCGGTCGCGGAGCCGTGCAGCGACTTCGGATCGATGCCCGCGCGCTCGACGGCCTCCCAGGAGGTCTCCAGCAGCAGCCGCTGCTGGGGGTCCATCGACAGGGCCTCGCGCGGGCTGATCCCGAAGAAGGCGGCGTCGAACTCGGCTGCCCCGGTGAGGAATCCGCCCTCGGCGACGTAGGTCTTGCCCTCGGCGTCCGGGTCCGGGTCGAAGAGGCCCTCGGTGTTCCAGCCGCGGTCGGTCGGGAAGCCGCCGATCGCGTCCCCGTGCTCGGCCAGGAGGGTCCAGAGCTCCTCGGGGGTCCGGATCCCGCCGGGGTAGCGGCAGGCCATGCCGACGATCGCGACCGGTTCGGCCGGGGCCGCGACCACGGCGGGCGCCTGCCCGGCGCCGGTCGCCGTCTCGGCTCCGAAGAGCCGGGAGAGGATCTCCTCGGCCAGGGCGGGCGGGTGGGGGTGAGCGAACACGAC
>NZ_JBHVET010000243.1:0-10738 GCF_042802135.1 Kitasatospora sp. NPDC057512 | reverse complement strand
GCCCCGGGCCGCCGGGCGGTCCGCCTCGCCGCCCTCGCCGTGTACGTCGCCGGCTTCGGCGGCGCCCAGGCCGCGGCGGGCCGGCTCGACCCGCGACGCCTCCAACAGGCCGTCACCGCCGGCATCGCCGCCGTCCTCCCCCTCCAGGCCGCGTGCGCCTGCCGCGCCGACGCCCTGCCCGTGGCCCTGTCCCTGCTCGCCGCGGTGCCGGTGGCCCGCCGCCTGTTCCGAAAGCTGTCCCCCACATGACCGGCACGGTCACCGACCAGGACCACGCGCGGCCCGGGCCCGAACGGACGGACAGCGGACGGACGGACCCGAGGCTGCGGTTCGGCTACGGCACCAACGGGTTCGCCGGTCACCGGCTGACCGAGGCCATCGCCGTGCTGGCGGACCTCGGCTACGACGGGCTCGCCCTCACCCTGGACCACTGCCACCTCGACCCGTTCGCCCCCGGGCTGTCCCGGCGGGTGGCGCGGGTCGCCCGGCGACTCGCCGAGACCGGCCTGGACACCGTGGTGGAGACCGGCGCCCGCTACCTGCTCGACCCGTGGACCAAGCACGCCCCCACGCTCGTCGACGAGGACCCGAGCCGTCGGCTGGAGTACCTGGGTCTGGCGATGCGGGTGGCCGCCGATCTGAACGCGGGGGCCGTGTCGTTGTGGAGCGGCGTGCCCGCACCCGGAGTGCCGTCCCGGGTGGCCTGGGACCGGCTGGTCCACGGCTGCGCGTGGGCGGTGGCGGAGGCGGACCGCCACGGCGTCGTCCTGGGCTTCGAGCCGGAGCCGGGGATGCTCGTCGACACCCTGGACGCCTACGAGCTGCTGCGCCGCCGCCTCGGCGATCCGCCGGCCCTCGGGCTGACCCTCGACATCGGCCACTGCCGCTGCTTGGAGGCCGCCCCGGTGCCCGACTGCGTCGCGCGGGCCGGGCCGCACCTGGTCAACGTCCAGATCGAGGACATGCGCAGGGGCGTGCACGAGCACCTGGAGTTCGGGCACGGCGAGATCGACTTCCCGCCCGTACTGGAGGCGCTGCGCCGCACCGGCTTCCCGGGGCTGGTCAGCGTCGAACTGCCGCGGCACAGCCACGCCGCGCCGCAGGCCGCCGCGCGCTCCCTGGCCTTCCTGCGGGCCGCCGCCGGCGCGGCGCACGGCACCCGGACACCGCGATGAGCATCGGCAACGCCGCCCGGGTGACCGTCCGCGAACTGCGCTCCGCCCTCGACCGGCAGCTCACGCCGGACGCCGCCCGCTGGCTGGCCACGGCCCTGACCGAGGTGGCCGCCGAACCCGACCTGGCCCTGCCCCGGCGCTTCGCCGAGGCGGGCCGCAGGGGCGGCCGGGCGCTGCTGGCGGCGGCCCCCGCACCGCATCAGGACCCGCCGCCCGCGGTCCCCGCGGAAGCCCTGGCCTGGACCGTGGACGACGCCGTGCGGGCCCTGCTGCTGGCCGCCGCCCCGGCCCCCGCCGACGGCCCCGCCGACCGGGCGTCGACCGTCTACCGCCACGGGGACGCCGCCGAACGGCGCGGCGTGCTCCGCGCCCTCGGCCCGCTGGACCTGCTGGGCCCCTACGGCCTGCGGGACGACGCCGTCCCCCTGGTGTCCGACGCGCTGCGCACCAACGACCCCCGGCTGCTGGCCGCCGCACTGGGCCCCTACGGGGCGCGGCACCTGCCGGCGCACGCCTACCGGGAGGCCGTCCTGAAGTGCCTGCACTGCTCCGTACCCCTGCGGGCCGTGGCCGGGCTGCCCCACCGGACCGACGCCGAACTGGCCCGGATGGCCGCGACGCACGCCCGTGAACTCACCAGCGCCGGACGCCCCGTACCTGGCGACGTGCGCGCACTGGCCGGCCCTCGGCCGACCGCGACCGACCCCCTTCCACCCCCTCACCCTGCCGGGACCTGATGCGCATCTTCGACCCCCACATCCACATGACCTCGCGGACGACCGACGACTACCAGACGATGCGGGACGCCGGCATCCGGGCCGTCGTGGAACCGGCGTTCTGGCTGGGCCAGCCCCGCACGGACGTCGCCAGCTTCGTCGACTACTTCGACTCCCTCATCGGCTGGGAACCCTTCCGGGCGGCCCAGTTCGGCATCCGGCACCACTGCGCCCTGGCCCTCAACCCGAAGGAGGCGAACGACCCCCGCTGCACAGCCGTCCTCGACCTGCTGCCCCGCTACCTGGACAAGGACGCGGTGGTGGCGGTGGGCGAGGTCGGCTACGACTCCGTCACCCCCGAGGAGGACCACGCGCTCGCCACCCAGGTCCGGCTCGCCATGGACCACGAACTGCCCGTCCTGGTGCACACCCCGCACCGGGACAAGACCGTCGGGACCAGGCGCACGCTCGCCGTGCTCCGCGAGTGCGGGATCGCTCCCGACCTCGTCCTGGTCGACCACCTGACCGAGCTGACGGTGGCGGAGGTCGCCGACACCGGCTGCTGGCTCGGGTTCTCCGTCTACCCGCACACCAAGATGGACTCCCACCGTGTGGTGCAGGTCCTCAAGCGCCACGGAACCCACCGGGTGCTGGTCAACTCCGCGGCCGACTGGGGCCGCAGCGACCCGCTGGCCACCCGGCGCACGGCGGAGGCGATGCTCGACGCCGGCTTCACCGCCGACCAGGTCGACGAGGTGATGTGGCGCAACCCGGTCGCCTTCTACGGCCAGAGCGGACGCCTGACGCTGCCGGTGGACGATCCCGACACGCCGGACCACCACGAGGAGCCCCGCGGGCAGCCCGAGGACGCCGTGTACCTCGGGAACTCCATCGCCCGCGGCGAGTAGCCCCTCCCGGAGGAAGGAGACCGCCCCCGATGCGCCTGCGCCACCCCGACGGCAGCACCGTCCACCTCGCCTACTGCACCAACGTCCACCCCGCGGAGGACCTCGACGGCGTCCTGAACCAGCTCGCCGTCCACGCCGAGCCCGTCCGCGAACGGCTCGCGGCACCGTCCCTGGGCCTGGGCCTGTGGCTCGCCCACGACGTGGCGCGCACCCTGGCGACGGACGCGACGGCCCTGGCCCGGCTGCGCCGCGAACTGTCCACCCGGGGGCTCGAAGTCGTCACCCTCAACGGCTTCCCCTACCGCGGCTTCCACGAGCCGGTCGTCAAACGGGCCGTCTACCGGCCGGACTGGAGCGACCCGGCCCGCCTGGCATACACCCTCGACCTGGCCCGGGTGCTGGCCGCGCTGCTGCCCGACGACGCGGCCCGCGGCAGCATCTCCACGCTCCCCCTCGGCTGGCGGGCCGGGTGGACGCCCGAACACCAGGACCGCGCCCGCCGCGGCCTGGACGAACTGGCCGAAGGGCTCGCCAAGTCGGAGGCCCGCTCCGGCCGCCGCGTCCGGGTCGGCCTGGAACCCGAACCGGGCTGCGTGGTCTCCACCGTGAGCGACGCCTGCGCACGCCTCACCGGGCTCGACACCCAACGCATCGGCGTCTGCCTGGACGTCTGCCACCTCGCCGTCGACTTCGAGGACCCGCCGTCCGCCCTCCGCGGCCTGGCCGACGCCGGCCTGCCCGTCGTCAAGGCCCAGCTCTCCAGTGCCCTCCAGGCCGACGATCCCTCCGACCCCGCCGTCCGGCGGGCGCTCGCGCGCTTCGCCGAGCCGCGGTTCCTGCACCAGACCCGCGCCGAGCCCGCCGGCCCCCGCCCGGCACGGTGGGACGACCTCGACCTGGCGCTCCGGTCCCCCGCCGACGGCGCCGATCCGCGCCCGTGGCGGGTGCACTTCCACGTCCCCGTGCACGCCGACCCGCAGCCGCCCCTCACCGCGACCGGACCGGTGCTGACCGACGCCATCCACGCCCTCCTCCACGGCCCGCACGCCGGAACCGACCACCTGGAGGTCGAGACCTACACCTGGTCGGTGCTCCCGGACCGGGACCGGCCGGCCGACGACGAGGCACTGGTCGCGGGCATCGCCGCCGAACTCGCCTGGACCCGGGAGCAGTTGCTCGCCGCCGGACTGCGGGAGCAGACCCCGTGACCACCGGCCGCCCCACCCCCCTGCTGGTGCTGAACGTCGCCGCGCTCACCCCCCGCCTCCTGCGCCACATGCCGCACCTGCGGGCCGTCGCCGAACCCGGCGGCGACACCCCGGGGCACACCGCCCACCTGGAACCGGTCTTCCCCGCGGTCACCTGCTCCGTCCAGGCCAGCCTGCTGACCGGCCTCCCCCCGAGCCGACACGGGATCGTCGGGAACGGCTGGTACTTCCGCGACCTCGGCGAGGTGCTCCTGTGGCGCCAGCACAACCTGCTGGTGCGGGGCGAGAAGGTGTGGGACACCGCCAGGCGGCGCCACCCGGGCTACCGCGTCGCCAACATCTGCTGGTGGTACGCCATGGGCGCCGACACCGACATCACCGTCACCCCGCGCCCCGTCTACCACGCGGACGGCCGCAAGTCCCCCGACTGCTACACCGTCCCACCGGGCCTGCGCGACGAACTGACCCACGCCCTCGGCCCGTTCCCGCTCTTCGACTACTGGGGCCCGCGCGCCTCCATCGCCTCCAGCCGGTGGATCGCCCGGGCCACCGAACACGTCATCCGCACCGCCGTACCCGACCTGACCCTCGCCTACCTGCCGCACCTCGACTACGACCTCCAGCGCTTCGGCCCCGCCGCACCCCAGGCCGCCGCCGCGGCCAGGGCCCTCGACACCGTCCTCGCACCCCTGCTCCACCTGGCCCGGGAGCGCGGGACCACCGTGGTGGCACTGTCCGAGTACGGCGTCACCGCGGTCGACCACCCCGTCCACATCAACCGCGCGCTGCGCGCGGCCGGACTCCTCAGGGTGTACACCCAGGCCGGAATGGAGTACCTCGACCCGTACACGTCCCGGGCGTTCGCCGTCGCCGACCACCAGGTGGCCCACCTCTACGTGCCCGACCCCGCCGACCTTCCGCTCGTCGCGGAGGTCGTCCGAGCCCTGCCCGGAGTGGAACGCGTCCTCGACAGCGCGGGCAAGGCCGCGTACGGAATCGACCACGCCCGCGCGGGCGAACTCGTCGCCGTCGCCGCCTCCAACGCCTGGTTCACCTACTACTACTGGCTGGACGACGCCCGCGCCCCGGACTTCGCCCGCTGCGTCGAGATCCACCGCAAACCCGGCTACGACCCCGCCGAACTCCTCCTCGACCCCGCCGACCGCCTCGTCAGACTCCGGGCCGCCGCCGCCCTCGCCCGCCGCAGGCTCGGCCTGCGCTCCACCCTGTCCGTCGTCCCGCTCGACGCCACCCACGTCCGCGGCAGCCACGGCCGCCTCCCCGAGGACCCGGACGACGGCCCCGTCCTCCTCCTCTCCGACACCACCCGCCTCCCCCGCGTCCACCCGCGCTACGCCGCCACCGACCTGCCCGGCCTCCTCCTCCGCCTCGCCGGCGGCACGGGGCGGGAGGAACACCCCGCACCCCGCGTCCGCCCCGGCACCCGACGCCCGGACGAGTAATCCGCGTTCGCAACCGTGATCCCGATCGATCGGAGCACATCCCGCTGTCTTCGCGGCCGGACCGGCGCGGTGGACGTGCCGCCGGTCAGACCCTCGCGTCGCGCGCCTGGTGGAAGCGCTCCAGGACGAGCTCGACCAACTCCGGTGCGTCGCCCAGCGGTTGGGAGACGCCGACCACGCCGGCCGCGGTCGAGGCCTCGACGGTGACGCGGAACAGCAGGCCGGCCGCGAAGCAGTAGGACGCGACCGCGATCCGGCGGGCCCCGGCCCGGCGCAGCTCCGCCACCGCCTCGCCGGGGGTCGGTTCGGTGGCCGACGCGAAGGCGGCCCGGCACGGCAGGCCGAGGTCCGTGCCCAGCGCCGACGCCATCGCGGCCACCGACGAGGACGCGGCGGCGTCGACGCTGCCCGCCGCCGCCAGCACCACCGCGTCGAACTCGACGTCCAGCTCGGCGAGCCGGCGCCGCAGCGCCGCGACCAGCCGCCCGTCGGGCACCCCGGTGGGACCGCCCAGCACCGGCGCCACGATCGGCGCCTTGCCCGGCGGGTCGAGCAGCGCCTTGGGCAGGTCGACCCGGGCGTGGAAGGCGGAGGTCAGCAGCAACGGCACCACGACCACCTGCTCGTGCCCGACTTCGGCGAGCGTGCCCAGCGCCTCACGGGCCGTGGGGCCGGCGTGCCGGAGGAAGGCCACCTCGACCCGGCTCCCGAGGGAGGCCTCGACCGCGCGGGCGAGCGCCCGGGTGGACTCCTGCGCCTCGGGAGCGAGGCTGCCGTGCGCCAGCAGGAGCAGTGCGCTCGGAGCCTGCTCGGCAACCGGTTGGGGCGTCTTGATCACGTCGGTCACTGTCGTACCACCCTCGTCATGCGGTGCGAGTACTGCGCGTACAAGGAAGTGACGGTCAGATTACCGTCCGTGACCATTCTTGTCGGCGGCGCCGCGCAGGCGGCCACGAGCGGGTCCTACCGGCCTCCGGCCCCCTTCTCGCGCCCCGCATCCGGGTGGACCCGTACCGGGCCCCGCCCGCGACCGGCGGGAGTCCGGCGGGTGCGGCCGTAGCCTGCGACCACGTGCCCGGCCCGACACCTCGAAGGCGGCCCACCATGCAAGCGTCCACCCTCCTGCCAGCTGTCGCCGTCTTCTCACTGGTGACCGTGGAGTTCGGCGGGCACGCGCTGCTGCAGCTGATCACCGTCCAGAACGGCACGCTCACCCCGCTGCGCGAGCGGTCCTTCCGTGCCGGCCACGCCCACGCCGGCGTGCTGCTGATCCTCTCCCTCGTGTACTTCCTCTACCTGCCCCGCGCGGGGTTCTCCTCCGGGACGGAGTGGCTCTTCGGCATCCTCCTGCTGGCCGGAGTGCTCGCCCAGTCCGGCGGCTTCTTCCTGCACCTCGCCCTCGGCACCGAAGGCCACTCCTCCCCCGGCACCCACCTCACCCGCGGCGGGGCCGTCCTCCTCGCCGCGGCACTCATCGCCCTGGGCGTCGGCCTAGTCCAGCACCTCTGACCACGCCTCGACCGGGCGCAGCCGCCGTCCCTGTCGGGGCCAGGTCGGTTCCGTGTTCGCTGCGCGGGCGTCGCCCGGTGGCCGGGATCGCCCGCCGGGGCGGCGCCCACCGGCGGTGGCAGCCTCCTGTCGGTACTGCCCGTGATCATCGCAGGGGGCTGTGACAGACCCGTGGGCCGGAGTGCCGGAGTACCCGGCCCGAACCGGAACGGCGCCGGAACTGACGGTCCGTCGAACAGGTCGGGCCGGCGCTGGTAGAAAGGAGGTTCGCGCGGCAGCGGTCGACACAGGGGCGGAGCCGGGGAGTGACGGAATTCGAACGCGGCGACGGGCCCACGAACATCCGGAACGTCGTCACCGACAGTACGGTCCACTACCTGGTGCAGATCGGCGTGCTCAACGGGGAGCTGCACCTCACCGTGCCGCCCCGGGCCGTGGCGGCGGAGACACCGCTCGGCCTCGCCGAGGAGCGGCTCGCCCGCAGCCTGCTGTTCCAGTGGCGGGCCGAGGCCGACGCCTGGGACATGGCCGACCCCGAGCCGCTGGCCGTCCGCTGGGTGCACAGCCGCACCGCGCTCGCGCCGGGGGCCGAACTCGGCGGGCGCGGCGACCGGGTCGGCACGATGGCGGGGGCCCTGCTGGGGCTCGACCGCCGCCGGCTGCTGATCCTCGGCGGGGCCGGCGCGGGCAAGACGACCCTCGCCGTGCTGCTCACCCTGGAACTGCTCGCCCGCCGACTCACCCGGGGCGAGGACGTCCCGGTGCCCGTCATGCTCTCGCTGGAGTCCTGGGACGCCGAGCGGGTCGACTTCCACGACTGGCTGACCGGCCGGATCACCGAGGAGCACCCCGGCCTGCCCCGGGTGGACGGGCTCCACCCCGCCCGCCGGCTGGTGAGCGAGCGCCGCCTGCTGCCCGTCCTGGACAGCCTCGACGAGCTGCCGGAGCACCGGCGGACCGCCGTGCTCGGCGCCCTCGGGCGCCAACTGGGCCAGGAGGGCGGGGTGGTGCTGATCTGCCGGACCGAGCCCTACCGCGAACTGGTGGCCACCCAGCGGGACGTGCTCCGGGTGGACTCGGCGATCGAGGCGCTGCCGCTGGACCCCGCCGACGTCGCGTCCTACCTGCACCGGGCCCGGCAGCCCTCGCGCGCCGCGCAGTGGGCTCCGCTGCTGGACGAGCTCCGCTCGGCGCCCGACAGCCCGGTGAGCCGGGCCCTGTCGACGCCGCTGATGGTGTGGCTGCTGCGGCGCGGGTACGAGCGGGCCCCGGCGGACCCGGGCGAGCTGCTGGACCGCCGACGCTTCGCGACCGCCTGGCAGGTGGAACAGCACCTGCTCGACCGGATCGTGCCCGCCTCGTTCCCGCCGCTGCCGCCGGCGCCCGACCGCCTGCACCCGCCCCGGCGGTGGGAACCGGACCGGGCCCGGGCCTGGTTGTCCTTCCTCGCCCGGCTGATGAACCGCCAGGAGACCGCCGAGCTGGCCTGGTGGCGGATGTTCGGCGCGCCGCTGCCGCGGGCGCTGGCGGCGCCCGTGCTGATCGCGGTGGGGATCGCCCTGTCGGTGCTGATCGACCTGGGGCTCGGGGCCGTCGGGGGCTCCGGCCGCCCCTTCGGCTTCGGCACCGCCGTGGGTCTCGGCGTCGCCCTCGCGGGCCTGGTCCGCACAGCCGGGCAGGGCTGGTTCGGGGACGAGACCTCGACGCCCCGTCGACGGGCCAACCCGCTGCGCTTCGCCGGTGCCCTGCGCTCGGCCGGCCGCAACGGGAGGCTGGGCCGGGCCTGGCGGCTCACCGTCGTCATCGGCGGGCCGCCGGTGATCCTCGCCCTGGTCCTGTTCCAGATCCTGGCACCGGCGGAGGAGGTCCTCGCGCTGGTGGGAGCGGTGCTGCTGGCCGCCTATCTGATGATCGTGCTCGCGGCCCCCTCGGACACCGTGGACGCCGCGACCCCCGACTCGCTGCTGCGCTCGGAGCGGACCTCGGTCCTGGTGACGCTGCTCGTCCTCGCACCGCTGCTCGCCGCCGGGATCGGGCTGATGGACTGGTCGCGGACCCACCGCTACCGGTACCACGAGGTGGACTGGACCTACGCGCTGGCGACCTGGTGCGGGGCCGGCGCGACGTTCCTGCTACTCAGCCCGTGGAGCCGGTGGCTGCTGGCCCGGTGCTCGCTGGCGCTCGTCGGCCGGCTGCCCTGGCCGCTGATGACCTTCCTGCGGGACGCCCACCGGGCCGGCCTGCTCCAGCGCACCGCCGGGACGTACCGCTTCCGCAACCTGCGGCTCCAGCAGCACCTGGCCGCCAAGGCCGGGCCCCGCCAGGGAGGTTCAGGGGGTGCGGGGATCCCCGCACCCCGGGCGACGCCGGGCGGGGAGAGCACGGTCGCGACCGGTCCCCTCGCCGACCTGATCCTGCCCCCGGCCTCGACCTGGCGCGGCCTCACCGTACGGCGCGACCCGAACTCGTACCTGCTCACCGGCCGCGTCCGCACCGTCATGCTCGCGCACTGGGGCCCGCTCGGCGCCCTGCTGGGCCTGCAGCTGGTCCGGATCACGGTGAGCGGCACCTGGGACCGACTCGACTCCTGGAAGCCGATGATCGGCCTGCCCGCCCTCGGCCTGCTGGTGATGCTGATCAGCCTCCTGCCCCGGCGGCACATCGAACTGCACATCACCGACACCTTCATCGCCGCCCGGACGGGCCGGCACCGCTGCCGCTACGAGTGGCGCGACGTGGACGAGGTCGCCGTCCGCCGGGTGCACCTCCGCGGCCGTGACACCCCCGTCCACGGCATCCACGTCCGGCCGCGACCGGGAGCGCCGCTGCCCCCGGCCCGCCGGCGGGGGCGGGACGGGTGGTACCTGGTGCAGCCGATGAACGTCGTCCGGACCCTTCCGCCCGACCTCACCGAGGCGCTCGCCGAGCTCTCCGGCGGGCGCTGGCGGCCGTAACACGGACTGGGTCGGGCCCGACCCGGCTACGGGCGGCAGGAGCTCTGGCCGAGGACGTAGCAGCGCAGGTCGACGTCCTCGGGCAGGACGGGTACGGTGCCGGGCAGGGCGACGGCGCCGACCGCGACGATGAACGTCCTGGTCACGGCGTCGCTCCCCTTCTTGTTCCGGGGCGCCTGGAAGAGCAGATAGCGGGCCGACAGGTAGTCCTCGACGGTGAGGTGGGGGCGGGCGAGGAGGTCGAGGGCGGCGGAGTGCAGGACGGCGCTGTCCCGTGGCGCGGGGGTGGCCGAGTAGACCGGCTCGCCGCCGGTCTCGATCCGGGATGCGTCCAGGCCCCGGGCCGTGTACCGGGCGACGAGTTCGGCGTCGGCGCGGTGCGCGGCCTCGCCCCGCAGGAGGCGGTTGCCGGCGACCCGCCGCCCGGCCGGCAGGACCACCCAGTTCTGGAGGGTGTCACCCTCCACGCCCTCGGCGGCGAAGCGCCGCTCGGCGAGACGGCCGTAGCGAAGCATCGCTTCCGAGGCCGGGGTGGCGAGGCCCCCGGTGTAGCTGCGCGTGGCCTGGTCCCACTCCGCGCCCTCGCGCAGGCGGCCGACCTCGCCGAGCCGGTCGTAGTTGGTGTCGCCCTCCCGGATCGGGGTACGGAAGCGCTCCGGGTCGAAGAGGACGCCGGCAGGCCCGGGAGGCGGGCCCATCGCGACGGCGAGACGGTAGCGCCAGTCGACCAGGTGATCGTGGACGGCGGCCAGCGCGGCCGCCCGGGCCGGCACGTCCGGGTCGCTCTCCCACAGGTGGGCCAGCA
>NZ_JBHVET010000242.1:0-10774 GCF_042802135.1 Kitasatospora sp. NPDC057512 | reverse complement strand
GCCCGGGCCTTCGTCGTTGTGTGGTCTCAGTCGCGGCTTGAGACAGCAGCCACCAGCCCGCCCGGCCTTCTCCCCCTGGCGCGACCAGCCCTCGGAGAGCTCCAAGTCCCCCAACCAGCGACGCCTGCGGGGAGCAACCCCTCACGAGTTCGAATCTCGTATCCTCCGCCTCCGCCCGCCAAGGCGAACGAGGGCCCGAGCCTTCGCTGTCCTGGTTGTAGCTGGGCCCTTTCTCCACCCACAGGGACTGTC
Source organism: Kitasatospora sp. NPDC057512 (assembly GCF_042802135.1). NCBI lineage: Bacteria > Bacillati > Actinomycetota > Actinomycetes > Kitasatosporales > Streptomycetaceae > Kitasatospora > Kitasatospora sp. NPDC057512. The sequence goes on along the minus strand of NZ_JBHVET010000242.1, from coordinate 10,522 downwards.
CTACGTCAGGCGGCCACGGGAGGCTCACCAGCCTCGCCCCTACCTTCTTGTCCGCCCCGCTGTCGGTGGCCGGCGATCCGCAAGGTGACCCTGCGGCCGGACAATCGGCTGCGAAGCGGGCAAGCGAAGGGGTGTCCGTGGCCGGCTGCCACGGACACCCCTCTCAGGTCCTACCTCAACTGTTGCGGCGCCTCCTGCTGAGGGCGAGGGCGAGGCCGCCGAGGATCAGCAGCGTGCCGCCGATACCCGCCGCGGTGAGCACGACGGCGCCGGTGTGGGCGAGGATCCCGGACGGAGCGGGGGCCTGCGGGCCGGGCTCGGGGCTACCGGGCTCGGGGTTACCGGGAGCCGGGGGCTCGGTGGGCGGCGGGGTGGTTCCGGGCAGCATGTGGTCGGTCTCGCAGCCCTTCTCGGTGTCGCAGTGGCCGCGCTTGTCGTCGGGGGTGGTGACGACGTTGTGCAGCTGGCCGTCACCGTTGCCGGTCACGGTCACCGAGTAGGTGATCGTCGCCGTCCCGCCGGCCGGCAGGTCACCGGTCCAGACGAGCTTGCCGTCCTTCACCTCCGCCGTACCGGTGCTGGCCTTCACGTCACCGTTGTACGCGGCGTCGTCCAGCACCTTCGACAGGTCGTCGGTGACGGTCGCGCCCTTCATCTCGGCCTTGCCGTGCTGGTTCACCGACACGGTGTAGGTCACCTTGTCACCGACCTGCACCATCGAACCCGACTTCGGATCCGCGACCTTGGAGAAGGTGTACGAGCCGTAGAGGTGGTCGGTCTCGCAGCCCTTCTCGGTCTCGCAGTGGCCGCGCTTGTCGTCGGGGGTGGTGACGACGTTGTGCAACTGGCCGTCACCGTTGCCGGTCACGGTCACCGAGTAGGTGATCGTCGCCGTCCCGCCGGCCGGCAGGTCACCGGTCCAGACGAGCTTGCCGTCCTTCACCTCCGCCGTACCGGTGCTGGCCTTCACGTCACCGTTGTACGCGGCGTCGTCCAGCACCTTCGACAGGTCGTCGGTGACGGTCGCGCCCTTAATCTCGGCCTTGCCGTGCTGGTTCACCGACACGGTGTAGGTCACCTTGTCACCGACCTGCACCATCGAACCCGACTTCGGATCCGCGACCTTGGAGAACGTGTACCAGCCCGTCTCGTGGTGCGTCGTGCACCCCGGAGTGCCGCCGTCGGCGGCCACCGCGCAGCCGGGCGACAGCACGGCGTTGACGAGTTCGCCGTCACCGCCGGCCTTGACGGTCACCGAGTAGGTGATCGTCGCCTCGCCGCCGACCGGGACGGTGCCGTTCCACGTCAGCACGCCGTCCTTGACCTGCGCGGTGCCCGTCGAGGCCTGCACGTCGCCGTTGTAGTCGGCGTCGTCCAGCACCTTCGACAGGTCGTCCGACAGCGTGGCCTGCGCCGGGGCGGAGCCCTGCTGCTTGACCTTCACCGTGTAGGTGACCTTGTCACCGGGGGCCACCATCTGCCCGGAGGCCGGGTCGGCGACCTTGGTGACGGCGTAGTTGGTCACCTCGATCCCGGCCGGGTCCGGCGGGATGACCGGCGGGATGCCCGAGTCGGGCGGGGTGTCCGCCGTGGCGGAGGCGGTGTTGACGAACGTGCCCGACACGGACGTGTCCAGCACCGTGCTGAACTCGTGCGACTCGGACGCACCCGGCGCCAGCGAACCGATCGTGAACGCGCCGGCCTGCGGGAACTTGTCGTCCGAGACCTTGACGTTGGTGAGCGTGCCCTGCCCGGTGTTGGTCACCACGATCCGGTACTTCACCGTGTCCCCGTACTGGAACACCGGGTAGTCCGCCGCCTCGTTCGCGTCGTGCCACTGCCCGTCCTTGCCCTGCACGAACTTCTTCAGCGACGCCGAGTAGTAGTTCGCCACCGAGATCGGCGCCGACGTACGCATCACCAACTCGGTGTGACCGTCCCGCGCCTGGGCCCGGTTGACGAAATTGTCCCCGCCCACCGCGCCGTCCGTCGCCACCGCGACCTTGAACTGCTGACGCGCACCCGGAGTCAGCGAAGGCCCGATCACGCGCACGGCCGTCGCGTCCGGCGTGAACGTCGTCGTCCACCCCACGCTGTTGCCCGCGACGTCACCGGCCTTGCCGTTCATCGGATCCGCCGGGTCGTCGGACAGCGACCCCGGGGCAGCGGTGGTGTAGTACACCGTCGCCCCCGCCACCGGCGTCACCGACGCCAGCTTGTACGAACCCGAGTACGACGTCCCACGCCCGTCACCCTTGTACGGCAGCACGTCGATCGTGTCCGTGAACGCCTGCGCCACCGGGTCGTACGAGCGCAGCGTCACCGTCCACGAACCCCAACCCTTCCCGTCACCCTTCACGTTCGGGATGAAGGCCGCGTCCGGGCTCTTCCCGATCGTCGTCAGACCGGTCGCCGAGAGCGTCACCGATGCCGTGGCGACGGCCGAGTTCTGGCCGCCGTACGATGCCACCGCCGAGTTCTTCAGCGTCTGCCCGGGGGTCGCCTTGGCGTCGGCCACCGCCTGGTAGGTCAGGGAGTGCTCCACGTTGGTGGCCACCCCGTTCAGGGTCCAGGTGAGGACCTGCTGCCCGCCGGACGTGGTGATGACCGGCTCCGGGTTGGCTGATCCGGCGACGTACGTCATCCCGACCGGCAGGGTGTCCACGATCTCGTAGTTGTTCACCGTCGGCGGCACGCTGTTGCCACCGTTGGCGGAGTACGTGAGCGTGAAACCGGCCGGCTCGCCCGGCTTGACGACCACGCGGTCACTCGACTTGGAGATCGCGGGAGTCACCGCGGTGATCCGCAGGATGTCACGGCTGCCGGTGGTGCTGGGGTAACGGGCGTTGGGTGTGTTGACCAGGGCCCACGGATTGGAGAACCAGGCACCGCCCTGACGGTACTGGCCCCAGGTCCAGACATCGGTTCCGGCGGGGACGTTGTCCTTGATCCGCAGATCCATGAGGATGGCGGTGGCCCAGGCCGCCGAGAGGGCCGGGTCGAGGTCGGAGCGCAGGAAGTTGGCCCGTACCGCCTTCACCGTGCTCGGATTGGCGGGCGGCGTGCTCACCCAGCCCGTGGCCCCGGCGTCGGCACCGCCCGTCCCGCAGTCGAACGCGTCCGGGTTGTAGCTACCGGAGTTCGGGTCCAGGTAGGGGGAGTTGCCGACGTAGTACTCGAACGGCAACTGCGAGAGCAGCGCGGGGCTGCTCCACGCGACACCCTCGAACGTCACGTACCTGGTGTCGATCACGTCGCACAGGCCGAGCTTGGTGTTACCGGGCATGGCCTGCGTGGCAGCCTGGCTGGAGACGATGCCCTGGACTTTGCTGCCCGGCGACACCCGGTAGTTGTCGTCGTGCCACGATCCGCCAGTACGCAGCCCCCACGCCTGGTTGAAACCGCCGGCCTCGACGACCTTGCTGGACCTGTTGTTCGACGGGTTGTCCTGGGCCGTCTCGCCGTTGACGGAGGTGTAGGTCGGAGCCGAGGCGTCGAGCTGTACGGAGACCTGCTTGTTGGTCGCGGTCGTGATCCGGAACCACACCGAGCCGCTGGCCACCGCAGCCCAGTCGGTCGGCAGGGCCTTGCCCAGCGAGTCCTTGGTGGGCACCTTCGCCTGTGAGTAGTCGATGCCGGTCAGCGTCAGCTTGAACTCGCCGGCGTTGCCCGTCGGGGTGAGTGTGCAGGACTTCACGAACGGGGCCATCTGGTCGGCGGGGTGCGAGCCCCCCGACCACGGGTGCTCGGCCGCCCAGCCCGCGCTGAAGGGGGCGCAGGCGTTAGGGCCGACCTGGACGGTGCCGGCGGTCGGCGCCGCCTTCAGGATGTAGCTGACCGAGTCCGGCCCGGACTCGCCGCCCTTCTTCAGGTTCAGCGTCCACTCGAAGTCGATGTCGAAGTAGGTGGTGCCGTCCTGGAAGACGCTGGTCGGCGTGTTCCAGACCATGTCCATCCCGAAGACGTTCTTGAGCGGGATCTCCGGGACGGTCGCGGTCTCCCCGGCGATGGTGCCGGTCGCGGAGACCTTGTCGCCGGTCTCGCCGTCGGCCACCACTGCGGTCTGGACGACGGTGGCGGTGCCCTGCTGCTGGGTCCCCACGTTGCAGGTCAGGGTGGTCTTGTCGGCCGACAGCGACGAGGAGGGCGTCACGCCGTTGGTCAGACAGGCGCCGGGTATGGCGCCGAAGGTGCCATGCTGCAGGGTCACCTCGAAGGTGACGTTGTCCACCGGCTCGTTGGAGGGTGCGGCCTGGTCGTCGTTGACGTTGACCCGCCACTCGGCGGTGACGACCTCACCCGCGGCCAACTGGACTGGCACGCTGCCGACCCAGCGGCCGGTGATCTGGTGCACCGGCTTCGCCCACGAGCTGGCTGTCAGGCTGAACATCGTCAGAACCAGTGCCAGCACGAGGGAAAGTGACAGCCAGCCGGTCAATCCGGGGCGGGATATCGGGAACCCGCTCCCCCCTCCGCCGTACGCGGTACCGGCGGCCTGCGGCCGCCTTCTCTGCGAACCCACCTCGGATCACCTCTTCAGTTCTTGTGATGCGGACACGAGCGCCGACAGGACCACGGACAGCGACCAACAGCCGTACAGGGCAACGAATCCGCTGGCACACGCGCCTGGGTCAGCCGACGGAATGTCGGGCTCGAACGAGATTTAACCAGCCTTTAGGGTGATTTAACTGGATCTAAAGTCCTATGAGTGCGTGTCTCATGAGATACGCCCCCACCCAGCCCTCGCCACGGGCCGACGCCACGGTTCGGCTCGCGCGGGAACGGTGGACGCGCCCGGACCGCTCAGCGGTTCGGGCCTCCGTCGTACCCACCGCCGTCGGTACGCCATCCTTGTGCTCAGGGCCGACTCCGACAGGAAACGGTCGTTCTCCTACGTGGTGAGGTGCCCCATCAGCAACAAGAGCGGATCGGCACTGGCCACATGGCTGCGCGGTCTCGATGCGGCCGAGTTGGAACGGGTCCTGACGGCTCGCCCGGATGCTTCGGCGGCTCCGGAACCGCGGTCGGTCGGTGAACTGGCGGACCGCCTCCAGCGCCCGGCGTCCGTGGCGTTGGCCCTGCCCCGGCTCGCACTGCCTTGCCTCCAGGTGGCGGAGGCCGTCGCCGCGCTGACGGCCGTGTCACGGGACGACTTGGCGGTCCTCCTGGGCGCGACACACGGTGACCTCGCGCACGGATTGGATGCCGTCCTGGAGTCGCTGGCCGATCGCGCCCTGGTGTGGCCGGCCGGCAATGGGCTGCTGCACATGGCGGCGCCGCTGCGGAACGTCTGGGGCTCGCCCCTGGGGCTCGACGCACCGCTCGTGCGACTGCTCGCGAGCCCGAACTCCGACGAACTGGGCCGCATGTTGGCGAAACTCGACGTCAAACCCGCCGCCAACAGGAAAGAGGCGCGGCTGGCGGCGCTGGTCGACCATCACAGCGATCCGGTTCGGGTCACCGCGCTGGTGGCCAAGGCGCCCGCAGCCGCCCGGAAACTCCTTGAGCGACGGGCACGTACGGCTCCGGAGCGACCGGGCTTCATCATGTTCGGGACTCCGGCCGACTCCGAGCCCGGCGAACAGTGGGCGCTGGAGCGGGGGCTGCTGATCCGGGACCGCCACCTGTACGGGCCTGCCCGCATGCCCGCGGAGGTGGCACTCGCACTGCGCGGCTCCGACTGGCATGCCCCGTTCACTCCCCTCCCACCCGACGTGCGATCCGCACCCGTCACCGTCTCGGACATCGAACGGGAAGCCGCAGCCGCCTCGATGGCATTCGCAGCCCATGCCGTGTCCGTCCTCGGGGTGTGCGCCGCCGCTCCACCGGCCCGGCTCAAGGCAGGCGGGATCGGCGCCCGTGAGCTGTCCCGGGTCGGAAAGGCGGCGCAATGCGACGAGATCCTGGTACGCCTCGTGCTGGAGGCGGCGAGCGCGGCCGGGCTGCTGGCCCGGGACGGCGACCGGGTCGCGGCGACCGCGTCCTACGACACCTGGGCCGAGCAGGAACCGGCCGACCAGCTCGCCGTCCTGCTCCGGGCGTGGTGGGCGCTTCCGCTGACCCCCGGCGGGAGCCGCGACGAGGACGGGAAGGCTCTGCCGGCGCTCGCCGGGGCACCGCCCTGCGGAGGCTGCGTACAGGCCCGGCACGGGCTGCTCACAGCCGCGTCGCGGCTCCCGGCCGGCGAGGGCTCGGCCCACCCGGCGGACCTGGGGGCGCTGCTCGTGTGGCTCCGCCCGCTTGCCGACGAACTCCCCCAGGACGCCACGCCGTTCGCCACCCTGATCCGTGAGGCGGAACTGCTCGGTGCACTCGCCCTCGGAGTCCTGTCCCCGATCGGGGCCGCCCTGCTCGCCGACGACGCCGAAGCCCTGACTGACGCCTGTCGGCGACTGCTGCCCGCCGCCAGCGGGAACGCCCGCTTCGGCAGTGATCTTACGGCCGTGGTCTCCGGCACGCCGTCGGCGCACCTCCTCGCGCTGCTGGACTCCGTCGCGGACCGGGAGAGCGCCGGTGCGGCGTCCGTATGGCGGTTCAGCCCGCGAAGCGTCCGCCGCGCCCTCGACGCCGGCCTCACCCCCGATGCCCTCACCGCCGACCTGGCCGCCGTCGCCGTCGAGTCGCTTCCCCAGCCCCTCTCGTACCTGATCCACGACACCGCGCGCAGCCACGGTCGGATGCGCGTCGTCTCCGCGGCCTGCGTGATCCACGGCGAGGAACCCGCCGTCCTGGCCGAGCTGGCCGCGCACCGAAAGCTCACTCAGCTCGGCCTGCGGCAACTGGCACCGACGGTGCTGATCAGCCGGACCCCGCTGGACAAGACGCTCGCGGCGCTGCGCGCCGCGGGCTACGCCCCCGTCGCCGAGAAGCCCGACGGGTCCGTCCGCATCGAGCGGGTCCTACGCCCCCGCGCGACGAGCCCGGTCCCACCCTCGCGCCTGCCCAGCGGCAGGTCCCGCCCGCAGCGGGCGGACGACCGCACCGCAGACGTTCGGACCGCCGTCGACCTGCGCGCCCTCGCCACCCGTCTGCGGGGCGCCCCACAGGACCTTCCGGAGCCCGACCCGTACGACGACCGCCCCTACGACAGCGACACCGAGGAGATCATCGCCGGGTACGCGCGCAACCTCTCCTTCACTGATGTCCGCCAGTTGGCCCACGCCGTCAACGACGGTCAAGCCATCACGATCGAGTACGTGGCCACCTCGGGCAACACGACTTTCCGCACGCTCAGCCAACTCGCACTGGACGCCCCGTACCTCCACGCCTGGTGTCACCTGCGGAATGACGACCGCGTGTTCACCATCTCCCGCATCCACGGGGTGATGCCCTCATAGCCCGGAACGCAGGGAGTGAACACTCAGCGCTCCGGTCTCAGTTGTGGTCTCATTCGCACCCGTCCGGCCAAGTTCAGCCGCCGTTCGGCAAGGCGCTCTGCCTCAGGTCCGAACGGGTGTGAACCCCGGCGGACACCCTTCGTGAGAATTGGAAAGCGTGTTGGGGGCAACCCCTCACGAATTCGAATCTCGTACCTCCGCCTTCACGAAGGCCCGGACCGCTCAGCGGCCCGGGCCTTCGTCGTTCTCTGCTCCAGCCATCGGTCGTGTCACGTCCGCTCCGTTCGTGCGCTGGCCCCCGCGTCAGAAGCGCAGGGCAGAATCGCCGGGAAGGCACCGTCTCGGAACTCGCGCGGGGCGGATGAGGAACCTCCGGAGAGGGCGACATGCCGAAGATCCCCAAGGGCCGGCGTGTTGGCCAGGCGGCTGTGAACGCCGTACGCACTCTCCTTGAGCAGCATGATCACATCGTTCAGGAGATATCCGGGCAGAACGACTTCGGCGAGGACCTCTACGTCACATTCGTCGAGGACGAACACGTGACGAGCGACGTGATCAGGATCCAGGTCAAGGGTGGGGACAAGTGGCGCCGAGCCAACGGCTACGTGGCGCCCGTCAACCACCACGGCGACACCTGGGCGGACGGAAACATCCCTGTCTACTGCGTGGTGTACGACCCGGACAGCAAGAGGCTCTTCTGGGCGAACGCAACACAACAGCTCCGCCGGGCCGGCCCCTTCAAGCGCCCGAAAGTAATCGGTGTCAGCCCCAACGCGGTACTGGCCGACACGACCATGGAGTCGTTCGTCGCACAGGCCCGTCGCTACGTGGGGCGGTACCGGGGCAGGGAGGCCGTTCTCACCCACCTGGGAGAGATGTCCGGGGTCGAATTCGACCCGGCGGACCACGTCCTGCACTTCGTCAACGGTTACGACGAAGACCTCATCTTCTGGAGACGCCCAGGAGACGACCTCGCCACCCTTCTACACAGCGCACTCGACGGGAGCCCCATCTCGTCAGTCTGGCGTCCCTGATGCGCTCCGAGATGCCGCCTCCGGACTTCGTGGCAGACGACGAGGCCGCAGCTCGCCTCTGGAACGACCACGACCTCTCGTCAGCAGAAGACTTGGAGTTGAGTCGGCCGGAGCTCATGTGGGTTGCCTCCTGCTTCATGTCCACTCGGCAGGCAGACGAGGAGTCGGAGGCCGTCTTCGGCTCCGACGAGTGCGAAGGGTGCCCAAGCTGCACGGGCGAGGAGCCCGTGGAGCACGGCAACATCGCAGCAGATGTACTACACCGGTACGTCATCGACCGTGTTGTCACCCGGTTCGAGGTCGAGCCGGATCTTCTCCAGCGCTCGATCTCGGCCATGCGCGAGGACGGCGAGCTCGAACCGGAACTCGTGGCGGAACTCGGTCCCCTCGAAGCCGATCCGCACACCGTCCGGCAGGTGACGAAGCTGAGCCGCTCGACCATGGAAGACCTCGGGCCGGAAGCATTCCGGCTGGCGGTGCTCTACCTGATCCGTCGCATCTACATCGGTGGTCCCTCGCTCCCCCTCGACGAGCAGGTTCGAATCAGCTGGCGCATCCCCGAGCCAGGGTGCGAGCCAGCCGCCAAGGAATGATGGATCCCGCTTCGCGGAGGACATATTCTCCGCGGTAACGCCCGTCACCTGATCGAGGAAGCACCCGTTGTAGGAAGGTGAACTCCTTCGCCGCGACGTATCCCCTTCCGGCTCGTCAGGAGCCGACGAGCATGCCGCTTCCGTGTTCGGGCTACCGGATCCAGACGACGCTCCTGCACCGACTGGACACCAATCATTGGGATGCTCGTGTACCAGCCAGCCAACTCGTCGGGCTCGGTGAAGCACTCGATGCCGCAGAACGACTGGGTGCCAGGCGCGATTTCCTCGAAGGTTCGGCCCAGAACCTGGAGCGGGAACAAGTCATGCGCGAGCGGCCGGAGGCCTTCGGTGTTGTGGGCCGGGTGGTGCTGGGCGCCGACAACGTCTTCTGGGTGCCGGACGGTACCCGCAGCAGCGGCACTCTCGACCTCCTCGGCCCGGAATGCATCGACGGGTATCAGCAGACCGCCCTCATCACCCGCCTCGCCGGCGAGCTGTCCCCCGAGCACCTCGACCGGGCCGTACTGGATGTCCGCATCCTCACCGGATCGGCCCGTGAACTGGCACGAAGCGAGTACGACCGCGCTCATCTGTACTGCAACCCGACCGAACCGCAGGACCTACTCGTTCGCCATCCGATCATGCTCAAGCTGGTCAAACAGTTCAGCAACGATCAGCGTCACTTCAAGCTTCGGCGTGGGGACCGACGCGGCCCGCACCGAGAGGGATATTCCATCGGTGAGGCAACAACAGCACTCGCGCTGTTCTCGCACGAAGCCCATCCCGATCTCGCCTATCGCACGCTCGAGGACGAGGGGCGGCAGGAGATCTGGCGGGACCCATCCGGCCAGGCGTTCCACACCCTGTTCAACGACCGCACCCAAGCAACTGGCGTCCGCATCGCCATCACGTTCCGCCGGTCCATCCTCAACGTACTGGAAGAGATGCTCCGGACCCGGTCGGCTCACCATTGGCACCTACTGGAGGACGCCCCCGACCTGGTGGTCTGGGCGGTCGCCCGCCAACTGCCAATCGACTGGCTGCACTGCGACCAGCGGGACCCTGCGGCTCCGGAGTGGGAGAAGATCCTCGACAACGAGGTACCGGCGCTGACGCGGCGGACCGCCGAGCATCTTGTCCGCGCATACGAGAAACTGCGATCGAACGGTGTGTACAAGAGGGCCGAAGTGCGCGAGCTGCCTTACTGGCACAAGCTGCTCAAGGCCGCCGGGATGAGCCGCTAGCGCGAAAACGCCCCCTTCGCTCCAGGAAGCCCCTTGATCTCTCAGTAGCGGCCAGGTGCCTCGTCGGTGCTCTTCCGAAGCAGGTCCCTCGGCCGCCACGGGCTGCCCCAGCCGGTCGCCTGGTCTCAGTTCTGGTCTCATTCACCCCCGTCCGACCAAGTTCAACCGCCGTCCGACGGTTCTCTTCGGTGCGGGTCAGGGCGAGCGTGAACCCCGGCGGACGGCGTTCGAGAGAATTGGAAAGCGTGTTGGGGGCAACCCCTCACGAGTTCGAATCTCGTATCCTCCGCCAGCCCAGAGGGCCGGACCGCTGA
>NZ_JBHVET010000241.1:0-10807 GCF_042802135.1 Kitasatospora sp. NPDC057512 | reverse complement strand
GCGTTCCGCTGTCCGGACGGGGTCAGGCGACGAAGTGGTCGAACTCGCCGGCCTTGGCACCGCGGACCCAGGCGTTGAACTTGATACGGGTGGTGGTGACGACGAGGGTGGGGTCGTTGGACTGCCGGATGTAGACGTGATCGCCCTCGGAGGCGATCTCGATCCAGTCATCCTTGTCGCTGCTGGTACTGGACCTCTGCCAGTCGAGGTGGTCCACGGATGCCCTCCTGGTGGTGCGTGGCGGCCGGAACGAGGGTACTGCTCCCTGTGCACGGGTGGCGGCATCGTTTCGGTCATGTCAATTCGTGCGAGACGTTGTGCTATTCCATTGGGGTGTCAGTCGTTCCTACACTGAAGCCCCGCCGCACGGGGGCTGCGGGAGGCAGGTTTGCCGACGGGCCCGGGGGAGGCGCGTGTGACTGACCGGGGCTGGGACGAGGACGACGCCCGGCCGTACTTCTTCCTCTCCTACGCGCACACCCCCAAGGCCGGTGCGCGGGGCGCGAGCGATCCGAACCACTGGGTCAGGCAGTTGTACCGGGATCTCTGCGAGGCGGTGCTCCAGCTCACCACCGTCCCGGACGGGGTCGCGGTCGGCTTCATGGACGAATCCATGCACCAGGGCGAGTTGTGGGCCGAACGGCTGTCCGACGAGTTGGCGACGTGCCGGGTGTTCGTACCCCTCTACTCCCCGAGGTACTTCAACAGCGTCCCGTGCGGCCAGGAGTGGCACGCCTTCACCCGTCGACCGGTCTACCCGGCGAACCTCGACTCCGAGCGCACCAGCGGCATCGTGCCGGTGCTGTGGGCGCCGATGAGCCGCTACCGGCTGCCGAACGTGGCCAGTGAACTCCAGTTCAACCACACGAGCTTCGGGCCCGAGTACGCCACCGAGGGGCTCTACGCGCTGATGAAGCTCAGCTACTTCCGCTCCTCCTACGAGCTGGCCGTGCACCGGCTGGCGGCCCGGATCGTCCAGGTCGCCGAGGAGACGGTGATCCCGGTCGGGCGGCGGCTGGAGTTCAACGCCCTCCCGAGCGCCTTCAACGTCACCGCCCCGACCAAGCAGCTGCGGATCTCCGTACTCTCGTACCACCAGAACGAGTTGCCCGCCGACCGCAGCCCCGACTACTACGGTGAACGGCGCACCGACTGGCATCCGTACCGGCCGGTCGGCTCGCCGATCGCCCAGCACGCGGCCCGCCTCGCACGGCAGTTGGGGTTCCAACCGACCGTGCACGAGTTCGACGACGAGGTCGAGTCGATCATCGACGGCAACGCCGAGGCCCCCGGCCTGCTGCTGCTCGACCGCTGGGCGCTGCGCGACCCGCGCCGGCGCGAACTGGTCCGGCGCTTCGACCGCTCGGACGCCACCTGGGTGAGCATCCTGGAACCGTTCAACGGCGACGACCCCGAGTGCGCCGAATGCGCCGACGAACTGGGCGACTTGAGCGACGAGGCGCTGCGGATCACCCGGCGGGCGAGCCGGCCGAGCTTCCTCGGCGCGACCGGCCCGACCGGGCTGCACACGCTGGAGGACTTCGACGACGCGCTGCCCCGGGCGGCGATGAAGGCCAAGTACGCCTTCGAGGGCCGCACCCGGGCCGAACCGGAGGAACCGCCGCCACCGCGGCCGAGCCTGCGGGACGCGTTCCGGCGCCCAGGAGGCGGGTACGGACCGGACGGAGCCCCGGCGGACCCCTTCGGGGACGACCAGGGGGACGAGCCCGCCGACAGCAGAAGCAACGGCAACGGCCGCACCCAGCACCGAAGTCGGAACAACGGCAACGACCCGCACCGCGAGCACGCACCGTACCGTGACGACGGCGATGAACCCGATGACGGGATGGCGCCCTTGGGAGGACCACGATGAGTGACAACGTCACGAGGAACCTGCGCCTCGGCGGCCTCACCGCCGCCGAGCTGGCCGCCCAGCGGGAGGCCGGGCGGCAGGCGGCGGAGCAGGACCGCAACGGCCGGATCATCACCTTCTACTCGTACAAGGGCGGCACCGGCCGCACCATGGCGCTCGCCAACACCGCCTGGATCCTGGCCGCCAACGGGTTCCGCGTGCTCACCGTGGACTGGGACCTGGAGGCGCCCGGCCTCGCCAAGTTCTTCCACCCGTTCCTCGACCAGGCCTCGCTGGCCGGCACCACCGGCATGATGGACCTGATCGCCGAGTACCGGGAGGAGGCGCTGCGCCCGGTCGAGCACGCCGAGGGCTGGCACCTGGACTTCGCCCGGGTGCACCCGCACGCGCTCTCGCTCACCTGGCCGCACTTCCCGGCCGGCGGCAGCCTGGACTTCCTCTCCGCGGGCCAGTTCAACCGCGACTACTCCGAGGCCGTCACCCACCTCGACTGGGACATCTTCTACGACCGCTTCGACGGCGGGCAGTTCTTCGACGCCCTCAAGGCCGACATGGCCAAGCGCTACGACTACGTGCTGATCGACTCCCGCACCGGCCTGTCCGACATCGCCGAGATCTGCACCGTCCAGATGCCCGACGACCTGGTGGTCTGCTTCACCCTCAGCGACCAGTCCATCGACGGCGCCTCGCGGATCGCCCAGCACATCCACGACCGTTATCGTGAGCGCGGCATCCGCATCCTGCCCGTCCCGATGCGCATCGACGAGGGCGAGAAGGAGAAGGCGGACGCCGGCCGCGCCCTCGCCCGGGTCCGCTTCGACGGGCTGCCGACCGGCTTCGAGGGCGAGGAACTCGCCCAGTACTGGGGCTCGGTGGAGATCCCGTACCGGCCGTTCTACGCCTACGAGGAGATCCTCGCGACCTTCGGCGACCAGACCGGCACGCCCACCTCGATGCTGGCCGCCTGCGAGCGGCTGACCTCCATGATCACCGAGGGCCGGGCGGCCGGCCTGCCGCCGATGGACGAGGAGGTGCGGCTGCGCTACGTGGACGCGTTCACCCGCCGCCGCCCGTCCGTGCCCGCCGACCTCTACCTCTCCTACGTCCCCGAGGACCGGATGTGGGCGGACTGGATCGAGTCCGTCCTGACCAGGGCGGGCTTCCGGGTGCTGCCGCGCGACCTCAGCGCCGGCACCGACCCGCGCGAGGAGACCGAGCGCGGCATCGACTCCGCGTACCGGACGGTGGCCGTGCTCTCGCCCGCCTACCAGCGCTCCCCGCAGGCGCGGGCGCTGTGGGAATCGGTGGTCAGCTCCGACCCCTCCGGCACCCGGCGCCAGCTGCTGCCGGTCCGGGTCGGCGACGTCCGGCTCACCGCGCCGTTCAGCAACCGCAACCCGGTCGACCTGGTCGGGCGCGACGAGACCCAGTCGATCCAGAGCCTGCTGCGCGCGCTCGGCCGCGGCGACACCCCGCTCGACGACGCGCCTAGCGGCGGCCCGCGCTTCCCCGGCAGCAAGCCCTCGGTGTGGGACGTCCCGCCGCGCAACCCCTCCTTCACCGGCCGCGCCGCCGTCCTGGAGCAGCTGCGCAACCAGCTGCGCGGCGGCATGGCGGCCGTGCTGCCCACCCCGCAGACCCTGTACGGGCTCGGCGGCGTCGGCAAGACCCAGGTGGCCCTGGAGTACGCCCACCGCTTCATGTCCGACTACGACCTGGTCTGGTGGATCGACGCCGAGCAGACCGAGCTGGTCGCCCCGGCGCTCGCCGAACTCGCCCGCCGGCTCGGCCTGCGGGTCGGCGACTCGGTCACCGAGGCCGCCGAGGCGGCCCGGGAGGCGCTGCGGCGCGGCGTGCCCACCTCGCGCTGGCTGCTGATCTTCGACAACGCCGACGAGCCCGCCGAGATCCGCCGGTTCTTCCCCGGCGGCTCCGGCCACATCCTGGTCACCTCCCGCAACCAGGCCTGGACCGGGCACGCCGAGGCGCTGGAGGTCGACGTCTTCACCCGCGGGGAGAGCGTCGAGCACCTGTGCCGGCGCGCCCGCAGCCTCTCCCGCCCGGACGCCGACCGGGTCGCCGAGGCGGTCGGCGACCTGCCGCTGGCCGTCGAGGTGGCCGCCGCCTGGCTGGACACCACCGGCACCCCGGTGGAGACCTACGTCTCCCAGCTGCACGCCGAGGCCGCCCGCGCGCTGGCCGTCGGCCGCCCGGCCGACTACCCGACCCCGGTCGCCGCGACCTGGAACGTGTCGATCGGACGGCTGCGCCAGCAGTCCCCGGCGGCCGTCCGGCTGCTCCAGCTCTGCGCGTTCTTCGCGCCCGAGCCGATCTCGATGAACCTCTTCTACAGCGACCAGATGATCCGGGCACTGGTGCGGTTCGACGCCGACCTCAGCGACAAGTTCATGCTGGGCAAGGTGATCCAGGCGATCGGCCGGTACGCGCTGGCCAAGGTCGACGCCGGCAGCAACAGCTTCCAGGTGCACCGGCTCGTCCAGGCGGTGATCCGGGCCGGGATGACCGCCGACGAGCAGGAGGTCGCCGTCCACGAGGTGCACCGCATCCTCACCGGCGCCCGGCCCGTCCTCGGCGACACCGACGACCCGGCCAACTGGCCCGCCTTCGACGAGATCTGGCCGCACCTGTCGCCGTCCAAGGCGCACAACTGCGACGAGGCGGACACCCGCCAGCTGCTCATCGACCGGGTCCGCTACCTGTGGAAGCGCGGCGAGCTCGACCGCGCCCGCGACCTCGGCCACGCCCTGGACGTGGAGTGGACCGGCAAGCTCGGCGAGGACGACCGGCAGACCCTGCTGCTGCGCTTCCAGCTCGCCAACGTGCTGCGCTCCCAGGGGAACTACGGCGAGGCGCTGGCCCTGGACGAGGACACCCTGGAGCGCCAGCGGGCCCTGCTCGGCGAGCACCACCCGTACACCCTGATGACGGCCGGCTCGCTCGGCGCCGACCGCAGGGCGCTCGGCCGGTTCCAGGCCGCCCTCGACCTCGACCGTGAAATCCTCGACCAGTTCCGCGAGTTGTTCGGCGACGACAACCCGCGCACGCTCTCCATGGCGAACAACCTGGCGATCGACTACCGGCTGGTCGGCGACAGCGAGGCGGCCCGCGAGCTCGACCAGGAGACCCTCGACCGGCGCACCGCCGTCCTCGGCCCCAAGCACCCGTACACCCTCTCCACCAAGTCCAACCTGGCCCGCGACCTGCGCGAACTCGGCGACTACCGCGGCTCGGTGGACCTGCTCCAGGAGGTCACCTCCGACCTCGGCGACGTGCTCGACCCGGACCTGCCGGAGAACCTGCGCAACGCCAAGTCGCTGGCCGTCTCGCTGCGCCGGATCGGCCAGCTCGCCGAGGCCCGCCGGATCACCAAGGAGACCTACGAGCGCTACCTGGAGCGCTACGGCGCCGACGCCCCCGACGCGCTGGCCTGCGCGCTCAACCTGGCCGCCGACCACAGCGCCTCCGGCGACAAGGAGGCCGCCCGCGACCTCTGCTCCACCGTCTTCGAGGGCCACCGGCGGCTGTTCGGCGACGAGCACCCGTTCACCCTGGCCTGCGCCAACAACCTCGGCATCTACCTGCGGGGCAGCGGCGACATCCCGGGCGCCATCGAGCGCGGCCGGCTCACCTTCGAGGGGCTGACCCGCTCGGTCGGGCCCGAGCACCCGTACACCCTCAACGCGATGATCAACCTGGCCAACGCCTACGGCGACGACGGGCAGCTGGACCGCGCCGAGCGGCTCGGCCGGGCCGCGTACCAGGGGCTCTGCGACCGCTACAGCGCCCAGCACCCGGACGCGGTGGCCTGCGAGGCCAACCTGGCGATCACCCTGCGGTCGGGCGGGCGGCACACCCAGGCCGCCGAGCTGCGGGCCCGGGCGATCTCCGAGCTGATCCGGCAGTTCGGCGAGGAGCACCCCAACACGGTCTCCGCGCGCGGCTGGAAGCGGATCAACCGGGACCTGGAACCGCAGCCGGTCTGACCGGGAAGGGGGCGGGGTACGCTGCCGGACCATGAGCACCCCGCCCCCGGTCCTGGTCACCCGGCGCCTCGCCCCCGGCGTCGTCGAACGGCTCACCGCGCACCACGCCGTCACCTGCCACGACTCCGACCTGGCGATGGACCGGGCCGCCCTGCTGGACGCCGTCCGCGGCCGGCGGGCCGTGATCACCACCCTGGACGACCGGGTGGACGCCGAGTTCCTCGACGCGGCCGGCCCGGGGCTGGCCGTCGTCGCCAACCACGCCGTCGGCTACCACAACGTGGACGTGGCCGCCTGCGCCGAACGCGGGGTGCTGGTCACCAACACCCCCGGCGTGCTCACCACCGCCACCGCCGACATGGCCTGGGCGCTGCTGCTGGCCGCCACCCGCCGGCTCGGCGAGGGCGAGCGGCTGCTGCGCTCCGGCGCGCCCTGGACCTGGGCGCCGAACTTCCTGCTCGGCCTGGAACTGGCCGGCACCCCGCTGGGCGTGCTCGGCATGGGCCGGATCGGGCAGGCGGTGGCCCGCCGGGCCCGCGCCTTCGACATGCCGGTCGGCTACCACAACCGCCGCGAACTGCCGCCCGAGCAGGCCGGGGGCGCCGACTGGAAGCCGCTGGACGAGCTGCTCGCCACCTCCACCGTGCTGGTCGTCACCTGCCCGTTCACCGCCGACACCCGGCACCTGCTGGACGCCCGCAGGCTCGCCCTGCTGCCGCGCGGCGCGGTGGTGGTCAGCATGACCGCGGGCGTGGTGGACGAGGAGGCGCTGGCCACCGCGCTGGAGTCCGGCGCGCTGTTCGCCGCCGCCGTGGACAACTTCGAGCGCGAGCCGGCCGTCCCGGCCGCGCTGCTCGCCCAGGAGCGCGCCGTGCTCGCCCCGCACCTGGGCAGCGCCACCGTCCGCACCCGGCAGGCGATGGGCGGCCTGGCGGTGGACAACGTGCTGGCGGTGCTCGGCGGCTCGGCGCCCCTGACGCCGGTGAGGGCCTGATCCTCCGGGGCAGCCCTGACGGCGGCGGCTCAGCGCCCCGGACGCCGGTGCGGGTCCGAACCCCCCGGGGCGCCCCAACCGGCCGCCCAGGCCAGCGCGGTGGTCATCACCCGGAACGCCCCGAAGTGCGCGGCGCCGGGCTCCAGGAACAGCTCGGCGTCCGGGATGTGGTCGGCCAGCCAGCGGGAGTGGTCGACCGGCGAGAACTGGTCGTCCGCGCCGTGCCAGAGCCAGGTCGGCACCCGGACCGACCCGACCTCGAACCCCCAGTCGGCGGTGAAGGCCAGCACGTCGTCGATCCAGCCGTCCGCGCCGTGCCGGAACGCCTCCCGGTAGTTGCTCTGGAGCATCCGCCGCAGCCCGCTGTCGGCCACCACCTCCCGGTCGGCGGCGGAGAGTTCGGTGCGCAGCCCGTTCAGCAGCCGGACCGGGTCGTCCTTGATCTGCCGGGAGCGGAACTCCATCGCGTCGGCGATCCGGCCGTGCCCGCGCTCGGCCTCCTTGTAGGCGCGGACGTTGGACGGGGTCATCCCCGCGTACCAGTCCAGTCCGGCCGCGTTGCGCGGGGCCAGGCCGACCAGCACCGCCGCCCGGCTGACCCGCTCCGGCAGCAGCGCCGCGCAGGCCAGCGCGTGCGGGCCGCCGCCGGAGCGGCCGAGCACCGCGAAGTTCTCCAGCCCGAACTCGTCCGCGATGGTCCGCACGTCCGCGGCCGCCGCGCTCACCCGGCGGCCGAACAGCCGGGTCGAGTCGCCGTAGCCGGGCCGGTCGTACGAGATGAGCCGTACGCCCAGCCGGTACAGCACCGTGCTGCGCGGGTGCGGGCCGACCCGGCTGCCGGGCATGCCGTGCAGCAGGAAGACCGGACGGCCGCGCGGGTCGCCGAGGGACTCCACGGCGAGAGCGCGGTCGTCCGCCGTCTTGACCGTCCGTAACGACACCTGCGGCCTCCTCAGTGCTCCGGGTCGGTTGCGTGCTCCCGGTCGGTGGTGGTGCGCACCTCCCGGCGGGCCTGCCAGGTGGTGTGCTCGCGGGAGATCGCGTCCTCGGCGTCCCGGGCCAGGCGGGCCCAGACCTCCTCGGCCTCCATCGACTCCAGGTCCAGCTGGGCGAGTTGGCGCTGGACCTGCGCCAGCTCCTCGGCGGCCAGGGCGTACGCGGCGGCCAGCGGCCGGTACTGGCGCAGCTGCGCCCAGGCGGCGACCGAGGCGGCCACCGCCGAGACCGTGCCCAGCGCGTCGTAGCCGAACGCGCCGAGCGCCCGCAGGACGGCGAGCACCAGGCCGAGCGCGGGCAGCAGCACGCCCAGCACCCCGGCCCAGTGCCCGGCGCGGGCGCAGTAGCGGGCCTTGGCGCGGTACCAGTCG
The DNA here is from genome assembly GCF_042802135.1 of Kitasatospora sp. NPDC057512. Classification (NCBI taxonomy): domain Bacteria; kingdom Bacillati; phylum Actinomycetota; class Actinomycetes; order Kitasatosporales; family Streptomycetaceae; genus Kitasatospora; species Kitasatospora sp. NPDC057512. The sequence goes on along the minus strand of NZ_JBHVET010000241.1, from coordinate 2,569 downwards.
TGCTGCAGCCGGATCCGCTCGGCCAGGTACACCTCGCGGCGCACCGCCAGCGGTTGCCCGCGCAGGTCGCGCATCGCCGGGGTGATCTCCACCCCGGCGTCCGGGACGCCCACCGGGGTCTCCCGGAACGCGCCGAGCACCCGGGCGAGTTGGAAGCGGTACAGCCCCTCCGCGTCCGGCAGGGGGCGCGGCGGGGGCTGGTAGGCGTCGGCCCGGACGGCGTACTTCCAGGCCAGCGTCTTCACCGACTCGGCGGCCGCCCGGCCCTCGTACCAGAGGCCCTGCGGGTTCTGCCGGCTGACCACCACCGCCAGCGCGATCGCGCCGAGGTAGGCGGCCGCCGCCGGCCAGGCCCAGGGCTCGCCGTCGGCGGAGCCGGTCGCCGCGGCGACCACCAGCAGGACCAGCTCCCACGCGGAGAGCAGCACCGAGCGCCGCTGCCCGCGCAGTGAGGCCGCGTCGGCGGCCCAGAAGAACTCGGGCAGCAGGTCCCGCTCACGCACCCACCCGGTCCGTCCCGCAACAGACGCCATGTTCGGCCCCCACCAGTCGCTCCGGTCGCACCGCTCTCCTGCCCCGGGCGGCTCGCCGGTACGCCTGGTGACGGCCGGGGCGGCCGGATGTGGCCGGGAAGACCCGGTGGTTGTCCGGTACTCCCCGTGTTCGGTCCAGCACCCAGCGTGCGGGGAGGCGGCGGGGGCGTGCGGCGGCCGAGGGGTGTGCGCGGGCGACCTGCCGGTGCGGACCGGCGGGTTCGGCCGGGCGGGAGTGCGGCTCGGCGGGTTCGGCCGGGCGCGAGCGCGGCTCAGTAGGTGTAGAAGACCCGCTCGGCGTTCTCGGCCATCTGCTTGGCGTTCCACTCGGTGCCGCCCGGGACGTTGCCGGAGCGGAACAGCGGCGGCGCGGGGCACTCCCCGGCGGCCGCCCGGTCGGCCAGCCGGCCGACCGCCGAGGCGACCACGGCCTGCATCAGCGCGCTGGTCACGATGGTGGAGACCGGGCCGAAGGTGGTCTCGGCGCCGGGGTGGGTCAGCTCGCCGTCGCCGACCGCGATCTTGCTGTCCAGTACCACGTCGCAGTGGTCCTTCAGGTAGGTGCCGGTCGGGTGCGCCGAGGGCACCTCCCGCGGGTACGCGAGCGAGGTCACACCGACGACCTTGAGGCCGCGGTCCCGGGCGTACCGGGCCAGCTCGACCGGCATCACCTGACGGCCGGAGAGCGAGATCACGAACAGCAGGTCCCCGGCGGTCGCGGGGGTCAGGTCCAGGGTGGCGGTGGCCAGTCCGGAGACCCGCTCCAGCGCGCTGGACAGCGGCGCGGGCATCACCGTCACCCCGGCCATCCCGGGCACGTTCAGCAGGTTCACCGGGACGAGCCCGCCGGCCCGGTAGACCACGTCCTGGGCCGGCAGCGCGGAGTGACCGGCACCGAAGGTGAAGACCCGGCGACCCTCGGTCATCGCCTCCGCCAGCAGTGCGGCGGCAGCCTCGATGGTGTCGGCCTCCTCCTCGCGGACCCGCTGGAGGTGGGAGATCGCCGCGTCGAAGTACCGGCCGACCAGGTCGTTCATCTGCTGCCTTCGCTCTCTGCCGGTGGGGGAGCCGGCCGGGTGGGGTGGTCCGGGTGGTCCAGACCGCCGGTGGAGAAAGCTTCGGCGAGCACGGTCGCGCCCCGGCGGCATCGTTGTCAACAGGAACAAAACGGGTCCCCGGAGCCCCGGGGCGGACCCGGTTGTCGGTCCGGTACGTCAGAATTGGCGGTGAGGACACCGAAGAACGGAGCCAGCGGCGATGTCTGGGCTGATCGACACCACTGAGATGTACCTTCGCACCATCCTGGAGCTGGAGGAGGAGGGCATCGTCCCGATGCGCGCCCGCATCGCCGAGCGCCTGGAACAGAGCGGTCCCACGGTCAGCCAGACGGTCGGCCGGATGGAGCGCGACGGGCTGCTCCAGGTCGCCGGGGACCGCCACCTGGAGCTGACCGAGGAGGGGCGCCGGCTCGCGGTGCGCGTCATGCGCAAGCACCGCATCGCCGAGTGCCTGCTCGTCGACGTGATCGGCCTGGAGTGGGAGCAGGTGCACGAGGAGGCCTGCCGCTGGGAGCACGTGATGAGCGAGACGGTCGAGCGCAAGGTGCTCGCCATGCTCGGCCACCCCACCCAGTCCCCGTACGGCAACCCGATCCCGGGCCTGGACGAGCTGGGCGACACCAAGGCCGAGGGCGAGGGCTTCGACGCCGGGCTCGTCCCGCTGGACACCGTCAAGCCGGGCGAGGCCGGGGCCGACGTGGTGGTCCGCCGGATCGGCGAGCCGATCCAGACGGACAGCGCGCTGATGAGCACCCTGCGCCGGGCCGGCGTCCGGCCGGGCTCCACGGTCAAGGTGAGCGCCGGCGTCGGCGGCGTGCTGGTCGGCACCGGGGACAACGCGGCGGAGCTGGGCAAGGACATCGCCCAGCACGTCTTCGTCGCCCAGGCCTGAGCCCGCACCGCGCCCGAGTACTCCGGCACGCCGGGTGCTCCGGTACGGCGGGTACCCCGGTACGGCGAAGGGGCCCGCTGCTCTCC
>NZ_JBHVET010000240.1:0-10889 GCF_042802135.1 Kitasatospora sp. NPDC057512 | reverse complement strand
CCGCCGGTCCGGGCGGGCACCATGGCGCCCCGGGGCTCGGCGAGCAGGTGCGCGGCCAGCCGGTCGACCGTGCTGTGGTCGAAGACCACGGTGGTCGAAAGGTCCAGCGAGAGCGCGGTGTTGAGCTCGTGGACCAGTCGGACGGCGAGGATGGAGTCCAGGCCCAGGTCGGCGAACGCCGACCCGTCGAGGACCTCGCCGGCGTCCATCGCGAGGGCGGCGGCGACCTTCTCCCGCACCAGCGCGGGCACCAGCCCGTCCAGGTCGGCCACGTCCGCCGGCTCGTCAGGACCGGCCGGCTCGTCCAGGTCGACCGGTTCGACGACCGGCTCTGCGGCCTCGGCGGGAACGTCCCCGGACCGGGGCAGGTCGCCGATCCAGAACCGTTCCGCGGCGAACGGATAGGTGGGCAGGGCGATGGTCCGCCGCGCCTCCCGGTGCGTGCCGCGCCAGTCGATCGCGACGCCGGACGCCCACAGGGCCGCGACCTTGGACAGCTCCCCGGCGGCGCTCCAGCGCCGGACGAGCAGCTCCTGGAGCTCGCCGTCCGCGGTGAGTTCCGCGAGCGGTCCGTCGGGCGCCGTGCCCGCGCTGCCCCGGAGCCCCCGGCCCTCGCGCAGCGCGTCCCGCAGCTCCCCGGTGGAGGAGACCACGACCGCGTACCGCTCGGCCATCGCCTCCCGTCCCACCTGGAGGGTGTACGCGAGGTCGGCCAGCGGGGTGTCCGGGGCCCGGTCGAGGAACGCGGCCAACCGGTCGACGGAGGCGGCGAGTCGGTCGGGGGTCCGGGCGGAGAGGACGACGACGTGTTCGGCGCCGTCCTCGGTGCCGTCTGCGGGCTGCACGGGGTACTCCTCGACGATCACGTGCGCGTTGGAGCCGCCGGCACCGAAGGAGGACACCGCCGCGATCCGCGGGCCCTCGCTGTGCCAGGGCGCCGCTTCGCGCTGGAGCCGGAAGGGGGACGACCCGAAGTCGATGTTCGGGTTGGGCTGTTCGGCGTTCAGGGTGGGGACCAGTTCCCGGTGCCCGAGCTGCAGCAGCACCTTGGTGAGGCCCGCCACGCCGGCGGCGGCCTCCAGGTGCCCGATGCCGGACTTCACCGAGCCGAGCGCGCAGTACTGCCGGTCCTCGGTGTCCTGCCGGAACGCCGCGGCCAGGCCGGCGACCTCGATCGGGTCGCCGAGCTCGGTGCCGGTGCCGTGCGCCTCGACGTACCCGACCTGCCGCGCCGAGACGCCGGCCCGGTCGAGCACCCGGCGGATCAGCGCGGCCTGGGCGGTCGGGCTCGGCACGGTGTAACCGGTGCTGCGCCCGCCGTGGTTGACGCCGGTGGCGCGGATCAGGCCCAGCACCCGGTCCCCGTCGGCCAGGGCCCGGGACAGCGGCTTGAGCAGCACGCAGCCGACGCCCTCGCCCGGGACGAACCCGTGGCCGCCGGCGCCGAAGCTGCGGCAGTGCCGGTCGGGCGAGAGCATGCCGGAGCGGCACAGCTCGACGTAGTCCAGCGGGTGGGTGTAGACGTTCGCGCCGCCGGCGAGGGCGACCTCGCAGGCCCCGCTGCGGAGTTGCTCGCAGGCCTCGTGGATCGCGGTCAGCGAGGCCGAGCACATGGTGTCCACGGTCAGGCTCGGCCCGCGCAGGTCGAGCAGGTAGGAGACCCGGGCGCTCAGCGAGGCGAACGAGAGCCCGGGGACGACGAGTTCGCCCGAGGGCAGCCGGCCCGCGGGGTGCCGGGCGTGCCCGACCTTGGTGACGCCGGCGAACACCCCGACCCGGTGGTCGTGCTGCTCGGCGAGGCGGGCACGGGTGTACCCGGCGTCCTCCAGCACCTCCCAGGCGGCCTGGACGAACAGCCGCTCCTGCGGGTCCATCGCGTAGGCGTCGCGCGGGGCGATGCCGAAGAACCTCGGGTCGAAGTCGGCGAAGCCGTCCAGGAACCCGCCCCACTTGCTGTAGCTGCGCCCGGTGGCGGCGGCGGTGTTGCGGTCGGGTTCGAAGAAGCCGTCCAGCGGCCACCGGTCGAGCTCGCGGACGCTGTCGCGGCCGGCCCTGAGGTTCTCCCAGAACTCGCCCAGGTCGGCGGCGCCCGGGTAGCGGCCGCTCAGCCCGATGACGGCGATCGGCTCGTCGGGGCCGGCGTCGGGCCCGGCGGCGGGCTCCCCGACGGGGACGGTCCGTCCCGAGGGGGCCGCCGGGGCGGGCCCGGCCGGCCGCTCCGGTACGGGCTGCGGCGCGGTCCGCGGTACGGGCTGTCGCGCGGACCGCGGCCGGTGCGCGCCGCCGAGCCGGGCGGCCACCGCCCGCAGGGTCGGCTGCTCGTAGAACAGGGTCGAGGAGGCCTCGGGGTAGAACGGGGCCAGCGCACGGTTGAGCTGGAGCACCATCACCGAGTCGAGACCGATGTCGACGAACGGCCGGTCCGGATCCACCGCCTGCGGGGGGAGCTTGCTGACCTCCGCGAAGACCTTCCGCAGGTGGTCCAGCACGGCGCGGTCCGCGGTGCGCCCGGACGGTACGGGTGCGGGCGCGGGCGGAGCGGCAGGGGCAGGGGCAGCGGCCGGGGCGGGCGAGCCGCCACCGGCGTGCTCCGGAGAGCCGTGGTGCACCCACACCCGGTCCGCCCCGGTGTGCCAGGCGTCGACCAGGGCGGCGAGGCCCGTCGGCGTCGGCATCGGTACCAGCCCCCGGTCCTCCCACAGGTAGGCCCGGGTGCGGTCGTCGACGGTCATGCCGCCGTCCTGCCACAGCGGCCAGGCCACGGAGAGCGTCCGGCCCCGCCGTTCCCCCCGGGCGACCGCCGCGTTCCGGGAGGCGGCGAACTCGTCGAGGAAGGCGTTGGCGGCCGCGTAGTCGCACTGCCCGGGGTTGCCGGTGACGGCGGCGCCGGAGGAGTAGGCCAGGACGAACTCCAGCGGGAAGTGCGCGGTGGCCCGGTCGAGGTGGACGAGGCCGTCCGCCTTGGCGCCGAGCACCTCCTCCCACTGCGCCGCGGTCTTCTCGGCGAACCGGGCGTCGCGGACCACACCGGCGGCGTGCACCACCCCGGTGACCTCGCCCGCCTCGGCGACCAGGTGGCGGACCTCCTCCCAGCGCGAGAGGTCGGCCCGCACGTAGCGCGCGACCGCGCCGGCCTGCCGCAGTTCGGCCAGCAGCGCCTCCACCCGCTCGTCGGCCGGCGACCGGCCCGCGAGGACCAGGGTGGGCCGTGGGACGTCGGCGGCGATCCGGCGGGCCGTCGCGGCGCCGATGCCGCCGGCGCCGCCGGTGACGAGGTAGACGCCGCCATCCCGCCACGGCGGGGTGGAGCCGGTGGCCGGGGGAGCGACGGGGGTCCAGCCGCGGGTCTGCCGGACGCCGTGGTGGTAGCGGACGAGGTCGTCCGCGCCGTCGGCGTTCTCCGCGACCGCGGTGGCCGGGTCGACGCCCGCGGCGCCGTCCAGGACGATCACCTGGCCGAGGACCCCGGGGTCCTCCTTGGCCACCGAGCGCAGCAGGCCGGCCAGGGCCGCCGTGTCCGTGACCACCTGGACCAGCACCGTGCCGTCCCCGGCCGCCAGGCCCCGGACGGTCTCCAGCAGCTTCCAGGACAGGTCGCGGAACCGGCTCTCCGGCCGCTGTTTGGCGGTGTCCAGCCGGATCGCCCCGGGGACGTCGCCGTCGACCCCGCACAGCACGACCGCGCGGCGGTCGTGGCGGCGGCCCGGCGCGGCGGTGGCCGGAGTCCAGCTCGGGACGGACAGGACCGTGACGGGCTCCGGGGCGGCGGCCGCTTCGGTGTCCGGTGCTGGGACGGCCGCCGCGGGCTCGGCCCCGGGGTGCCAGAACCGGTCCCGGGCGAAGGGGTACCCGGGCAGGTGCACCCGTCCGGGCGTCGGTCCGCCGGCCCAGGCCGACCGGTCGAGGGCCTCGCCCGCGATCCAGCGCGCCGCCGGACCGGTGGCCTCGCCCCGGTCGCCGGTGGCGACGAACGCCCGCAGCCGGTCCGCGAGTTCGGCCACGGACGACACCGTCCAGGCGATCCGTTCGGCCATCTCCTCCCGGCCGGCCAGGAGGGTCCAGGCGACCGAGCGCAGGGACACCCCCTCCGACCGCTCCAGGAACGCCAGCAGCTCCCGGGCCCGGTCGGTCAACTGCCCCGCGGTGCGCGCCGAGAGCGGCACCAGGACGTCCCCGGCGGGCTCCTCCCGGTCCGCCCGGACCGGGACGTACTCCTCGACCACGACATGGGCGTTGACGCCGCCGAAGCCGAAGCTGCTCACCCCGGCGCGCCTCGGCCCGTCCCGGCCGTCGCGGTCGCGCGGACGCGGCCAGGGCTCGTTCTCCCGGACCAGGTGGAAGGGCCCGTCGTCGAGTTCGACGAACGGGTTGACCCGCCGCAGGTGCCGGTTCGCGGGCAGTACCCCGTGCCGGAGCGCGAGCAGCACCTTCAGCAGCCCCGCGATGCCGGCGGCGGACTCCAGGTGCCCGATGTTGGTCTTGACCGAGCCCAGGCCGCAGGCACCGTCGTCGCTGCGGCCGAGCCGGCGGAAGGCCGTGCGCAGCGCGCGGACCTCGACCGGGTCGCCGAGGGCCGTGCCGGTGCCGTGGGTCTCGATGTAGCCGATGGTGTCCGGGTCCAGGTCGCCGACGGCCGCGGCGACCAGCTCGGCCTGGGCGTCGGCGTTCGGCGCGGTGAGCGAGTTGGCCCGTCCGCCGTGGTTGTAGGCGCTGCCCCGGAGCACGCCGAGGATCGCGTCGCCGTCCCGCTCGGCCGCCGCCAGCGGCTTGAGGACGACGGCCCCGACGCCCTCGCCGCGCACGTAGCCGTTCGCGTCGGCGTCGAAGGTGCGGCACAGGCCGTCCGGGCTGAGCATCCCCGCGCGGTGGGCGCTGACGAAGGTGCCGGCGTCGAGCAGGACGTTCACCCCGCCCGCGATCGCCAGGTCGCAGGCGCCGGACCGGATGGCCTCCATGGCGCGGTGCACCGCCACCAGCGAGCTGGAGCAGGCGGTGTCGATCGGCTCGCTCGGGCCGCGCACGTCGAGCAGGTAGGAGATGCGGTTGGCCAGGATCGAGTGGTTCGTGCCGGTCGCGGTGAAGGCGTCCGGCCGCACCCCGCGGGTGCTCAGCAGGGTCGCGTAGTCGTTGTTGGTGACGCCGATGAACACCCCGGTGTTGGACGGGAGTTCGCTCGGGCGGTGGGCGCTGTCCTCCAGTGCCTGCCACACCGTCTCCAGCACCAGCCGGTGCTGGGGGTCCATCAGTTCGGCCTCGCGCGGCAGGATCCGGAAGAACGCCGCGTCGAAGGCATCGACCTCGTCGAGGGCGCCCATCCGCCGGGGGAAGTCCAGGGCGGCGATGGCCCGGCGCTGCTCCTCGTCGTAGCGGTCCAGCGGGAAGGCGGTGACGGAGTCCCGCCCGGCCAGCAGGTTCGCCCAGAACTCGCCGAGGTCGCGGGCGCCAGGGAAGCGTCCGGCGGCGCCGATCACGGCGATCGGCGTGTCCGGGGCCCTCCCGGGCCGGTCCGGGCGGGGACGGCGCCCGGTGGCGGAGGCCGGCACGGCGGCGGTCACGGCGGCGGTCGCGGGGACGGCCGCCGGGACGGTCGCGGGGCGGGCCGCCGGGCGGCGCGGCGCGGCCGAGGCCCCGTGCTCCGCGACCAGGTGGGCGCCCAGCGCCTCCAGGGTGCTGAGGTCGAAGAACACGGCCGGGCTGACCTTGGCGCCGAAGCGCTCCTCGATCTGCTTGGCGAAGTACACCAGCGAGATCGAGTCGAAGCCGAACTCGTCCATGCCGGTCCGGGGGTCGAGCTCCTCGGGCTCGAACTTCAGCAGCCCCGCCGCGATCTCGCGCAGCACGTCCACGACCCCGTCCGCGCCGGCCGGCCCGGACCTGTCCTCCGCCGGCCCGGTCGTACCCGGCTCGGGGCGGAGTCCGGCCGGCCGGGGGGCCCGGCGGGCCGCCGGTGGCGTCCCCCCGGTGCCGCACAGCACGCCCTCCAGCGCGCCGAGGACCTCGCCCGAAGCGTCGGCCAGGAGGATCCGGTCGGCGCCGAGGAGGACGTGGGCGACCGGCCCGCCGGACCGGACGGTGATCCGGTCGATCCGGTGCGGCGCGACCCGCGGCCAGTCCGGGTGCCCGGCCCGACGGGCCGTCCACTGCACGCCCAGGGCGATCGCCGCGAGGACGGACGGTTCGACGGTCACGTTCCGTCGGACGTGGTCCTGCTGGAACTCGGGACGGGACAGGTGCAGGACGGTGCTGCCGTCCGGGGCGCCGGACACCGCGTCGACGGCGCACGAGGCGGCCCGGGGGACGACGCCGCCCTCGGCCAGGTCGGCCAGGAATCCCGCCCGGTCCAGTACGTGCCGCAGGCCCGTGAGGTCGATCCGGCCGGAGGGCGCGTCGGCCGCCCGGACGGTGAACTCGACGGCCGGCGGCCCGTCCCCGGCCCGCACCAGGCCGTGGCCGTCGGCGAACTCCGTGACGAGGCGGTCGGTGGCCGACCAGTCGACCGGCCGCAGCACCCGCAGGTCGTGGACGGCCGGCTCGGCCGCGTACCCGCTGACCTTCGCGGTGGCGAGCGCGAGGTCCACGGCGAAGGCGGACACCACGACGGGAAGCCCGTCCTGGCGGTAGGTGTAGTCCTGGAGGTCGTCGAGCCGGAGGTCCGCGGTGTAGCGCAGGCCGTGGACGTCGGACTCGTTGCGTCCCAGGAAGGGGTGCAGCCGCTCGCGGTGGGCCAGCGGGGCGAGCACGGTCGGCGCGTCCTCCTCCACCTCGACCCAGCAGCGCACCCGGTCGAAGGGGTACGGGGGCAGCGGGACCCGCCGGGCCGACGGCAGCCGGTCCCAGTCGACGCTCCGGCCCGCGAGCCAGGTCCGGGCCGTCTCGTGGTCCGGCCGGTCCCGGCGGCCCGCCGCCCAGCCGTCCAGGGCGGCCAGGGCCGCCGCCTTGTCGGCCGCCACGAAGGCCCAGCGGTGCGGCAGTTCGTTCCTGCCGACCCGCAGGGTGAAGGCGATGTCGGGGAGGTCGGCCTCGCGGGCCCCGGCGAGGTGGTCGCGGAAGACGGCCAGGTAGCGCCCGAGGGCGGCCTCGTTCATGGCGGAGAACACGAACAACTGCTCGCCGAAGGGTTCCTGGCGCACCGGCCGCGGCGGGTACTCCTCCAGGATGATGTGGGAGTTCATGCCGCCGGCGCCGATCGAGGTGAGGCCGGCCCGGCGCGGGTGGACGACCTCCCGGCCGTCGACCGTGGTGACGACCGGCTGCCAGTCGGCGAGGGTCTGCTGCACCCGGAACGGGGTGTCCGCGAAGTCGATGTCCGGGTTGAGCTCCGTGCTGTGCAGGGACGGCACCAGCTTGCCGTGCCGCAGCTGGAGCAGCACCTTCGCCAGGCCCACCATCCCGGCGGCGGCGAGCAGGTGGCCCATGGTGGCCTTGACCGAGCCGAGCGCGCAGAACTGCCGGTCCTCGGTGTACTTCCGGTACGCCGTGGTGAGGGCGCGGACCTCGATCGGGTCGCCCAGGGCGGTGCCCGAGCCGTGGCCCTCGACGTAGCCGATCGTCCTCGGGTCGATCCCGGCGTCCTCGACGGCCTTCTCGACCGCGCGGGCCTGCATGCCGGGGCTCGGCACGGTGAAGCCGTTGCGCACACCGGCGTTGGACAGCGCGGTGCCCTTGATCACGGCGTACACGTGGTCGCCGTCCCGCTCGGCGTCGACCAGCGGCTTGAGCACCACCGCGCCGACGCCCTCGCCGAGGATGGTGCCGTCCACGCCGAGGCCGAAGCTGCGGATCACGTCGGAGGTGCCGGTGGTGAAGTGCTCCTGCGAGGAGGTGATCAGGTTGTACGGGTGCAGCAGCAGGTTGATGCCGCCCGCGACGACCATCCGGCACTCGCCGGCCCGCAGCATCTGCACGGCCTGGTGGACGCAGGTCGAGGAGGCCGAGCACATGGTGTCCACGAAGATCGACGGCCCGGTCAGGCCGTAGAAGTAGGACAGCATGTTCGGGATCGTCCCGGTGTAGCTGCCGCTCTGCGGGGCCCCGCGGGTGAGGCTGTTCTGGAAGCCGTACAGGTTGTAGTGGTTGCTCATCGTCCCGACGAGCACGCCGACGTCGCCCTGGTAGCGGCGCCGGATGGTCTCCCGGGAGTAGCCCGCGTCCTCCAGCGCGTGCACACCGGCCTGGAGGAACAGCCGCACCTCCGGGGACATCTGCTCGGCCTCGCGCTTGGAGATCCGGAAGTACCGGGGGTCGAAGGCGTCGATGTCGCGCAGGAAGGTCCCGGTCCGGATCACGCTCTTGCCGAGCACGGCCCGGTCGCCGTCCTGGACGACGCGGTGGTCCCAGCGGTCGGCGGGGACCTCGGTGAAGCTGTGCCGGCCGTTCTCCAGCAGCTCCCACAGCTCGTCGAGGGTGTCGGCGCCGGGGTAGCGCCCGGAGACCCCGATGATCGCGATGTCGTGCCGGTCCCGGTCCCGGTCCCGGTGCGACCCGGACCGCTCCGCGCGGGCCTCGGGGGCCTCGACGGCGGCGACGGCCTCGGAGGCGGTCCGGACGGGCGCCTCGACCGGCTCCGGCTCCGGCTCCGGCTCGGGTTCGACCTGCGGCACCGCCCCGCCGAGGACGGCCTCCAGCTGCTCCCGCCGGGACTCCACGAAGTGGGCGGCGACGTCGGCGATGTTGAGGTACTCGAAGAAGATGGTCTTGGAGAGCGGCCCGAACAGCTTCTCCAGCTCGGCGGTCACGCCCATGATGCTCAGCGAGTCGATGCCGTACGCGACGAGGTCGGTGGCCGGGTCGAGGTCCTCCGGCCGGTGTCGGAGGACCTCGGCGACGATCCGCCGCAGCAGTTCCTCGGTCCGCTCGGTCAGGTCCTTGCCGTCGCCGCCGGGTACCGAGCCGGTCGGTGCGCCCGGTACGGCGGTCCGAGAGGTGGCGGCGGGCCGGGCCGTGAGCGTGGCGCCCGCGCCGTAGCCGACCACGACGTGCGCCGGGGCGTCGGCGCGCAGCGCCCCGCCGAGCGCGAGCAGCCCGTCCTCGGTGGGCAGCGGCTCCCAGCCCCGCTCGCGGCGCATCGCCTCCCGGCCGGCCGCGTCCATCGTCATGCCGCCGTCGGCCCACAGCGGCCAACTGACCGCGACGGTACGGCCGGTGCGCTCGCCGGCGTCGACCAGGGACTGCCGGTGCGCGGCGAACGCGTCCAGGAACGCGTTGGCCGCGGCGTAGTCGGACTGACCGGGGTTGCCGTACACCCCGGCGACCGACGAGAAGAGCACGAAGTGGTCCAGGTCGAGGTGGCGGGTGGCGGCGTCGAGGTTGAGCGCGCCGCGGATCTTCGGCGCGCCGACCGTGCGGACGTCGGCCAGGTCCTTGCGCACCAGGTACTGGTCGCGCAGGACGCCGGCCGCGTGGACGACGCCGTCGAGCGAGCCGTGGTCGCGCAGGATCGTCTCGACCGCGGCCCGGACCTCCTCGGCGTCGGTGACGTCCACCGGCAGGTGGTGGGCGTCGACGCCGTCGGCGCGCAGCTCGGCGAGCGAGCCGGTGGCGGACCGTCCGCTGAGCACCACCGTGGCTCCCGCCCGGCCGAAGTAGCGGGCCAGGTGCGGACCGAGGCCGCCCAGGCCGCCGGTGATCCAGTACACCCCGCCGCTCCGCAGCTCCGGGACGGCCGGCCCGGCCCCGAGCGGTGCGCCGACGGGTTCCAGCACCTGCCGGACCCCGTCGGCCCGGCGGCGGACCTCGCTGTCGGGGCCCTCGTCGGCGCACTCCTCGGCGACGATCCGCTCGATCGTGGCCGGGTCCGCGCTCTCCAGGCCGTCGACGCGCACCACCCGGCCGGTGACCAGCGGGTTCTCCAGGGCCACCGTGCGGAACAGGCCCGCCAGCGGCCGGTGGAAGTGCGCGGGGACCCGTCCGTCGACCAGCACCACGAACCGGTGCTCCGTGGTGGGCCGGGTGAGCAGCAGCTCCCGGACGGCGGCGAACACCGTGTCCGTCACGGCCTCGACGCCGTCGGCCGGGGCCGAGGGCGAGACGCCCGGCAGCTCCGGGGTGTGCGGGGTGCGGGCCGGGCCGCCCGGGGCCGCCGGCCGGTCCGTCCACCGGGTGGTGGCGGTGACGACGCGCGGGCCGGTGCCGGTGGCGCGCTGGGCGAGCCCCCGGACCGTGGCGTGGACGGTGCCCTCCTGGTCGCACAGGTCGATGTCGAAGGTGGCCACCGCGCCGGAGCCGCCGGAGCCGCCGGAGCCGCCGGAACCGCCGGTCCGTCGGATCCAGGCCCAGCTCTCGGCCGGGCACGGCCGGTGGACCAGGACCTCGTCCAGGGCCAGCGGCAGGGTCGGCCCGGCGGTGTCCGGCATCAGCGTGACGGAGACCTGGAAGGCCGCGTCCAGCAGGCTCGGCGGCAGCAGGTGTCCGCCGTCCTCGGGCTCGGTCGGCCGGATGCGGGCGAGCGCCCGGTCCGGTCCGGTGCGCAGCTCCCGCAGCGCGCGCATGGCCGGGCCGTACTCCAGGCCCTGGGCGCGCAGCCGCCGGTGGACGGCGTCGGGCTCGGCCGGGTCGGGGCAGGAGGCGCGCAGCGCGTCCAGGTCGAGCGGGGCGGGCGGCGCGGGCGGGACGAGTGCGGCGCGGCCGGTGCCGTGCTCCGTGCCGTCCTGGCGGAACGCGACGGCGATGCCCTGGTCCCCGGGCGTCAGTTCGACCTGGACGTCGACGGGTTCCCCGTCGACGGTGATCGGCCGCAGCCAGGCCAGGTCGTGTAGCCGGACGGTCCCCGTCCCGGTGGCCGAGAGCGCCACGGCGGCCCGGGCCATCTCGACGTAGGCGGCGGCGGGCAGCACCCGCCGGCCGCCGACCCGGTGGTCGTCGAGGACGGGTTCGGCGCCGGTGACCGTCGA
>NZ_JBHVET010000239.1:0-10913 GCF_042802135.1 Kitasatospora sp. NPDC057512 | reverse complement strand
GCCCTGGCCCGTGCGGGGCCCGGCCCCGACGCCCTTGCCCGAACGGGGCCCGGCACCGGCGCCCGCGGCGGGTGCCGGGGCGGTCTCGGGCCAGTGGGCGGGCCGGGTCAGGCCGGCCGGGAGGCGGGTGGTGGCGTCGCCGCGGGCGGCGTCGAGCTGGGCCTGGGTGAGGAAGAGGGCCGTGCTGAGGTCCGCGCCGGCCAGGGCGGCGTCCCGCAGGTCGGCGCCGACCAGGTCGGCGAGGCGCAGGTCCGCGCCGGAGAGGTCGGCCGCGACGAGCAGGGCGCCGCGCAGGTTGGCCCCCCGCAGGTCGGCGCCGCGCATCCGGGCGCCGAAGAGGTCGGCGCCGCGGAGCTCGCGGCGGCGCGGGACGGCCGCCCGGACCAGTTCGCCGGCCCGCAGCAGCAGCTCGCTGACCCGCTGCCGGTGGGCCGGGACGTCGACGGCGAGGATCTCCTCGGGGGTGCCGCCGGCCAGTCGGTCGGTCTCCGCCAGCGCCTGCCGCAGTTCGTCGTGGACGGGCTGGGCGGGGGCGAAGGTGAGCGCCTCGGTGAGGTACCGGAGCAGCTCGTGCAGCTGCCGCACGACCGGGAAGACGTCGAACATCGCCTTGGCGCTGTCCGGCTCCTCGCGCCAGCTGCGGCCACCGAAGGTCACCTGGGAGACCCGCTGCCCGGCGCCGAAGCAGTCGTAGACGGTGCAGCCCTGGAAGCCCTTGTCGCGCAGCCGCACGTGGATGCCGCAGCTGAAGTCGGCCTGGAGGTTGTGGCAGGCGCTGCCGGCCTGCTTGTTCATGGCGAAGTCGCTACCGGCGGCGAACGGCAGGGCGACGCAGCAGAGCCCGAAGCAGCTGCCGCAGTCGGACCGGAGCGGGGTCGGCTGCGCGGTCGGTGGCGGGGTCGGCGCGGCCGCCGTCTGGTCCTGCGGCGACTCGGTCTCGCGCACGTTCCGGGGTCCTTCCAGCTGCGGGGCGCCGGGCGGCGCGGTGAACCCCGAAATCCTACTGGGCAGACGACCCTCGGTGCCGGTAAGTTGTCCAGCGCAGTAGAGACCATTACACATGGGGGTGGGGGCATGCGGGACCCGGATGTCAGGGAGCTGGTCCGGATGTGGATCTCGGGCTGGGCCGTCTCGCGCGGCTCCGCCGAGCCGGTGGACCAGCCCTGGGGCTGGAGCATCGACGTCGGCGCGCCGGTCGGCGAGGTCGGCCGGCACGTGCTGCCGGAGCCGACCGAGGCCGAGGTCCGCAAGCTCGGCGAGACCGTCACCGCGCCGACCACCTGGCTGAAGCTGTTCGCCGAGGACGCCACCGTGCGCCCCTGGCTGGACGAGCGGTGGCGGCTGGACGCGCCGGGCTTCCTGATGAGCGCCCCGCTCGCCCCCGAGCGGCCCGAGGTCCCGGCCGGGTACACCGTGACCACCTGGGAGCGGGGCGGGATCCTCCGGGCGCTGGTGCGCACCGGGGACGGGCACCTCGCCGCCCGCGGCCAGGCGGGCCTGGCCGGCCCCGTGGCCGTACCGGACCAGATCACCACCGCGCCGGAGCACCGCCGCCGGGGCCTGGGCGCCCTGGTGATGCGGACGCTCCAGTCCGCCGCGCACGAGCGGGGCGCGCGCACCGGCGTGCTGGTCGGCACTCCGGACGGGCAGGCGCTCTACACGGCGCTCGGCTGGGCCACCCACGCCCCGATGGCGAGCCTGGTCCTCGACGCGCCGGGCGTCCACGACACCGAGTAGGCCGGGGCCCGCGGCACCGGGCAGCGGAGTAGCGGCCCTCAGCGGTACGGCAGCAGCTCCGGCCGCTTCGCCGGGCGGCCGTCGCCCGAGGAGCGGCCGGTGAGGCGGCGGCCGATCCACGGGCCGACGTGGGTGCCCAGCCAGCGGGCGTCCTCACGCAGCCGCTCGGCGCGGCCGGCCGGGGCGGCGGCGGGCAGCGGGGCGCGCCAGTCGAAGGCGGCGGGGCGGCCGAGCGCCTCCAGGACGCCCTCGGCGACCCGGCGGTGGCCCTCGGGCGACAGGTGCAGGCGGTCCTCGGCCCACAGCCGGCGGTCGTCGAAGCAGGGCGCGGAGAACAGGTCGACCACGACGAAGCCGTCCTGCCGGCCCAGCTCCTGGACGAAGGCCTTCATCCGCAGGATCGCGGGCAGCAGCCGGGCGCCGCCCGCCATCCTGCGGGTCGGGTCGGTGCTGGTGAACAGCACCACGGTGGCGCCGGTGGCGCGCAGCCCGTCAGCGCAGCGGCCGAGCAGCCGCTCGACGGCGTCGATGTCGCAGCCGGGGCGCAGCACGTCGTTGAGGCCGCCGGCCAGGGTGACCAGCTCGGCGCCCATCGCGGCGGCGGGGGCGAGCTGTTCGTCGTGGATCTGGCCGATGAGCTTGCCGCGGACGGCGAGGTTGGCGTACCGGAAGCCGGTGTCCGCGGACTCCGGCTCGGAGCGTTCGGCGTGCTCGGCGTGCTCGGCGGCCAGTGCCGAGGCGACCCGGTCGGCCCAGCCCCGGTAGTGGCCGTCCGGCAACAGGTCGTCGCACATGCCCTCGGTGAAGGAGTCGCCGACGGCGACGTAGCTGCGGTAGGGGGTGGGCACGAGCTGGCCTCCGCTCTCCCGGGATGACTCCGGCGGTTCGACGATCCGACGATCGTACGTCCGTGCCCGCCCGGAACCGCAGCGGGCCCCGACGGACCCCGGCAGGCCCCAGCGACTCCGGCGACCCCCGGCGCTCATCGCACGCCGATCGTTCGTTTATCGGCCCGGTCCATCCTGGGTCCACGGGGCGGCGGTCGGCGACGGGGGCCTTGCCGCCGCCCCATCCGGGCCACCGCGCCCGCCCCGCACGCCGCAGGCACCGCGCCCGTCACGACGGTCAGCGCCCGTCGCGACGGTCAGCCCGTCACGGCCACCGCCTCCTCGCCGGCCTCCTCGCCCACCCCGTCGCCCGCCTTCCGGGGCGTGAACCAGTGCTCGCGCACGGCGTCGGTGGGCCGCTGCTCGCCGAGGGCGGCCAGGCCCCACTCCCCCAGCGCCTCGACGACCGGCCGCAGTTCGCGGCCGCGCCCGGTCAACTCGTAGACCGTCGCGTTGGCGGGCCGCTCCAGCCGGCGGCGGGCGACCAGTCCGTCGCCCTCCAGCTGCTTGAGCCGGGCGGCCAGGATGTCGGTGGAGACGCCGGGCAGGTCGGCGTGCAGGTCGGTGTAGCGGCGCGGGCCGGCCAGGAGCTCACGGACGATCAGGAGGCTCCAGCGCTCCCCCACCGCGTCCAGGGCGCGGGCGACGGCGCAGTACTGGTCGTAGCTTCGGCGTGACATGCGGATCAGCATAGCCAAGAGGTTGGACTTTCCAAGTACACACTTGGTAGAACAAAGCTGAAGCAACGGAGCGGTGGTGACGGTCGGGAGGCCGCAGATGGAGTTTCGTCAGTCCAGCAAGCTGAATGACGTGTGCTACGAGATCCGGGGCCCGGTGGTCGACCAGGCCAACGCCCTGGAGGAGGCCGGGCACAGCGTGCTGCGGCTGAACACCGGCAACCCCGCCCCCTTCGGCTTCGAGGCGCCCGAGGAGATCCTCCAGGACATCATCCGCAACCTGCCCAAGGCGCACGGCTACAGCGACTCGCGCGGCATCCTGCCGGCCCGTCGCGCGGTGGTGCAGTACTACCAGCAGCGCGGGGTCGAGGGCGTCACCGTCAACGACGTCTACCTCGGCAACGGCGCCTCCGAGCTGATCCAGATGGCCGTCACCGCGCTCGTGGACGACGGCGACGAGGTGCTCGTGCCGATGCCCGACTACCCGCTCTGGACGGCCGTGGTCCGGCTGGCCGGCGGCAAGGCCGTGCACTACCTGTGCGACGAACAGGCCGAGTGGTACCCGGACCTGGACGACATCGCCGCCAAGATCACCGCCCGCACCAAGGCGATCGTCGTCATCAACCCCAACAACCCCACCGGCGCGGTCTACCCGAAGGAACTGCTGGAGGGCATCCTCGACCTGGCCCGCCGCCACCACCTGATGGTGCTGGCCGACGAGATCTACGACAAGATCCTCTACGACGACACCGAGCACCACTGCCTGGCCGCCCTGGCCGACGACGTGCTCACCCTCACCTTCAACGGCCTCTCCAAGGCCTACCGGGTGGCCGGCTTCCGCAGCGGCTGGCTGGTCGTCTCCGGGCCCCGGCAGCACGCCACCGACTACCTGGAGGGCCTGACCATGCTCTCCGGCATGCGGCTGTGCCCCAACGTGCCCGCCCAGTACGCCGTGCAGGCCGCGCTCGGCGGCCACCAGTCCATCAACGACCTGGTGCTGCCCGGCGGCCGGCTCACCGAGCAGCGCGACATCGCGGTCAAGGCGCTCAACGAGATCCCCGGCGTCAGCTGCGTCAAGCCCAAGGGCGCGCTGTACGCCTTCGCCAGGCTGGACCCGGCGGTGCACCGGATCGTCGACGACGAGCGGTTCGTGCTGGACCTGCTGCTCCGCGAGAAGATCCACGTCGTCCAGGGCACCGGCTTCAACTGGCCCCGCCCGGACCACTTCCGCTTCGTCACGCTGCCCCGGGCCGACGACCTGGAGACGGCCATCAACCGGATCGGGCGCTTCCTGGCGACGTACCGGCAGAGCTGAACGCCTAGGCTCTGGGTCGTGACCGTCCTGCGCTCCATTGCCCTGTTCGTCCTCGCCGCGCTCGCCGAGATCGGCGGCTGCTGGCTGGTCTGGCAGAGCGTGCGCGAGCAACGGCCGTGGTGGCTGGCCGGGGTGGGCGTGGTGGTGCTCGGCGCGTACGGCTTCGTCGCGGCCCTGCAGCCGGACAGCCACTTCGGCCGGGTGCTGGCCGCGTACGGCGGGGTGTTCGTGGCCGGCTCGCTGCTGTGGGGCATGGCCGTGGACGGCTTCCGGCCGACCCGCTACGACGTGCTGGGCGCGCTGATCTGCCTGGCCGGGGTCGCCGTCATCATGTACGGCCCCCGGCGCTGAACGCACCGGTGCCCCGGTGTCGGACCCACCTCCGACACCGGGGCACCGTCACATGCGCAGGGGCACCGGCACCATCACCGGGGCACCGTCGCGACCGGCGGGGACTACCAGCCCCAGCCGCCGCCCTGGCCGTCGTCGTCCCGGTCCGAGTCCCAGCCCTCGCCGACCGTGCGCAGGATCGTGTAGTTGTCGATCTGCGTGCCGTCCTCGGCCAGCGCGGTGACCTTCATGACCGACTTCTGGCCCAGGTGCTTCGGGGTGACGTCGACCTTGATGAAGGAGTAGCCGGTGTAGCGGACCCGCGACCACTGGATGGTCTCGGGGGTCTTCACCTTGCCCTTGCTCCAGTAGTAGGTCTTGACCTCGTCCTGGTGGTTCTCGTGCCCCTCGTAGGTGTCCGGCACGTCGAACTTGTACAGGCTGCGGCCGGCCGCGCCCGCGGTGACGTAGACCACGCCGTCCTTGGCCGGCTCGATGGTGGCGCCGCTCGGCACCTGCTTCGAGACCTTGTTGCCGAGGATCGCGTCGGTGCGCTCGTAGATGTGGTTGTGGCCGTTGATGACCAGGTCCACCCGGTACTTCTCGAACAGCGGCACCCAGGCCTCGCGGACACCGCCCTCGGAGGCGTGCGCGACGGTGGTGGAGAAGGCGCAGTGGTGGAAGAAGACCACGACGAAGTCGACGGTCTCGTCGTTGCGCAGGTCCTTGAGGGTGCGCTCCAGCCACTTGGTCTGCTTGTTCGCCGAGATGCCCAGGTTGGCCGGGATCTCGTAGGAGACGTCGTTGGCGTCCAGCGAGATGACGCCGACGTTCTTGTAGCGGAAGGTGTAGACGCCGGGGACCTGGCGCGGGTCCGGGCCGTTGTTCGGCAGGAAGAAGCGGGCGTTCTCGCCGCCGTAGCCGTTCGGCGAGTACCAGGCCTCGATGTCGTGGTTGCCGTACGCGACCATCCACGGGATCTCGGCGGCGACCGTCTCGGTCTGCACCAGGAAGTCGTCCCAGGTCTTCGCGTTGAAGACGGACTTGTCCGGGTCGGTGCCGGAACCGGCCGGGTCGGCGTAGCAGATGTCGCCGGCGTGCAGGTGGAAGGCCGGGTTCTGGGCCTTGATGATGTGGTCGTTGCCGGCCGCGTGCGCGCTGACGCCCTGGTCACCGAAGGCGGTGAAGGTGAACGGCTCGTACACCTTGCCCCAGCGGTGGTCGCGGGACGGCGCGGTGCGGAAGGTGTGCAGGGTGGAGATCTGCTGCTGCGCGGCCGGGTCGAAGCCCTCGTGGCCGACACCGTAGTAGTAGGTGGTGTCGGGGCGCAGGTCCTCCAGCGCCACGTGCAGGTAGTACTGGTCCACCGGCTGGCTGTTCGGGGTCAGCGCCGGGGTGTGCAGGGCGCGGACCTCGGCCTGGACCTTGTGGCTCAGCTCCCACGGGGTCTTGCCGAAGCGCAGGAACGGCTTCTTGACCGGGGCCGGGACCTGCCAGGAGATGCGGAACTGGGTGTCCGGCTCCGGGCCGAACTGGAGGTGACGGCCGATCGGCGCGACCAGCGAGCCGTCGATGCCACTGGTCGTGCCACCGGTCAGCAACTGCGGGCCGGCCGGGGCCGCGAAGGCCGTCCCGTTGCCCAGCGCGCCACCGACGGCGACGGCGCCCACGGTCACGGCACCGGCGCGCAGCATCCGGCGGCGGGAGAAGCGGGCCCGCAGGTACTCGTGCTGCTCGGCCATGCTCATGCGGTCGGCAAGCTTGGCCGGCACGCCCATGTTGGGGATATCCATGCGCGGGACTCTTCCAGCGGCGCGTTGATCGCGCACGGACGCCGGGTGAACGGGTCGCAGCGCACCGCCCATTCGAACGCCAATGTTCGACCATGGTTTGGCAAAGGCCGTGTCCGCACCGTTCCGACGCCGCATCATGGCCCCCGTCCGCCCCACGGTCTGAGCGGGTGTCGGCGACGGCCCCGGGCAGTGGCGGGAGGGGTCAGCCGGAGCGCTCGTCCCACTGGGTGGCGGTCCGGTTGCCGGTGCCGTCGCAGGTGCGGCAGATCTCGTCCCGGTAGGCGTGCTTGGCGCCGGTCGCGTCCACCCGGTAGCGCACGTACACCCCGGTGCCGTCGCAGAGGAAGCAGTTGCCGCCCCCGCCGCCCACCTCGGTGGTGCCGGTGCCCTGGCAGGTCCGGCAGCTGAGGCCGGCGGTCCGGCCGGTGCCCGCGCAGATGCGGCAGACCGTCGTCATCGGCTTCCTCCCTCGCGCGCAAACGGCTCGGCGCCGTCCGGAAGGGCCCGACACCACCGGTCATGGTAGTGGTGAAGGCACCCGGACCGACCCGGGTTCGCCCTGGGTAGACATGATCCGACGATCATCCGATAGGACTGGAGCCCGGCCTCAGCCGCGACCCGACCTCACTCCGGCAGACCCGGCCTCACTCCGGCAGACCCGGCCTCACTCCGGCAGGCCCTCGCGGACCCGCCGGGAGACCGAGATCAACTGGAGGTCCAGCAGCCCGGGCGGATCGGCCAGGCCCGGGCCGCCCGCGCGCACCCAGGCGCCGATCTCGTCGATCATGTCGTCCATCAGCACGAAGCCCAGCCAGACCGGCCGGCCGCCCGCCGCCCGGCCCTCCGCCGAGGGGCCGACCACCACCACGTTCGACTGGGTGCACACGTCCAGGCACTTGACCGCCCGGACCCGGCCCGCCGAACCCACCGCCGTCCGCAGCCGCTCGTACTGGCCCGCGTGGTCCACCCCCGGATGCTTGGCCTCGGTGCCGCAGCAGCAGCCCCGGCAGACCGTCACGGTCACGGGGGCACCCGCGCCCCGCTTGCGATCCCGGGCACCGTCGCGCTCTCGGCGGCTCATCGGCTCTGCTCCCCCTCGTGGTCGGCGGCGCGCTCCGCACCGGCCCCCGCACTGTACCCGCAGGCCAGGGGGCCTCCGCCAGACCGCCCGCGCCGCTGCCCGACCGTCTGCGCCACCGCACCGGCGCCGCTACGCCACCACCTGCGCCGCCGCACGGCCCGCCGTGCGGCCCGAGAACAGGCAGCCGCCCAGGAAGGTGCCCTCCAGCGAGCGGTAGCCGTGCACGCCCCCGCCGCCGAACCCGGCGGCCTCGCCGGCCGCGTACACCCCGGGTAGCACCTCGCCGTCGGGGCGCAGCACCCGGGAGGAGAGGTCGGTCTCCAGTCCGCCCAGCGACTTGCGGGTCAGGATGTTCAGCCGGACGGCGATCAGCGGGGCGGCGCCCGGGTCGAGGATGCGGTGCGGGGCGGCGGTGCGGATGAGCCGGTCGCCGAGGTGGCGGCGGGCGCCGTGGATCGCGGTGACCTGGAGGTCCTTGGCGAAGGGGTTGGCCAGCTGCCGGTCGCGGTCCTCGACGGTGCGGCGCAGTTCGTCCGGGTCGATCAGCGGCTCGGCGGTCCTGGCGTTCATGCCCCGGGCGAGGTCGGCGAGGTTCCCGGCGACGACGAAGTCCCGGCCGTGCCGCAGGTGGCCCTGGACCGGGCCGGGGGCGCCGGGCAGCGCGCGCCCGAGCACGCCGCGCACCGACTTCCCGGTCAGGTCGGGGTTCTGCTCGGAGCCGGAGAGGGTGAACTCCTTCTCGACGATGCGCTGGTTGAGCACGAACCAGGTGTACTCGTACCCGGTGGTCATGATGTGTTCGAGCGTTCCGAGGGTGTCGAAGCCGGGGAACAGCGGGACGGGCAGCCGCCTGCCGCGGGCGTCCAGCCAGAGCGAGGACGGGCCGGGCAGGATGCGGATGCCGTGCCGGGCCCAGATCGGGTCCCAGTTCTCGATGCCCTCGGTGTAGTGCCACATCCGGTCGCCGTTGATCAGGCTGCCGCCGGCCCGGCCGACGACGTCCAGCATCAGTCCGTCCACGTGCGCGGGCACCCCGGAGAGCAGCCTGGCGGGCGGGGTGCCGAGCCGGGCCGGCCAGGCCTTGCGGACCAGTTCGTGATTGCCGCCGATGCCGCCGGAGGTGACGATCACGGCCTGGGCGCGCAGTTCGAAGCTTCCGGCCACCTCGCGCGAGCTGGCCTCGCCCCGGCCCGCCGGGCTGGGCACCAGCACCTCGCCGGTGACGGTGTCGACGGCGCCCGCGGTGGCGGACAGCCCGGTGACCCGGTGCCGGAAGCGCAGGTCCACCAGGCCGCGCGCGGCGGCCGCGCGGACCCGCCGGACGAAGGGCGCCAGCAGCCCCGGGCCGGTGCCCCAGGTGATGTGGAAGCGCGGCACCGAGTTGCCGGGCCCGTCGGCGAGTTGGCCGCCGCGCTCGGCCCAGCCGACCACCGGGAAGAACCGCACGCCCATGCCGTGCAGCCAGGAGCGCTTCTCGCCCGCCGCGAAGTCCACGTACGCCTCGGCCCAGCGGCGCGGCCAGGCGTCCTCGGGGCGGTCGAAGCCGGCCGTGCCGAACCAGTCCTGCCGGGCGAGGGCGTGCGAGTCGCGGATCCGCATCCGGCGCTGCTCGGGCGAGTCGACCAGGAAGAGCCCGCCGAAGGACCAGTGCGCCTGGCCGCCGAGGGAGGCCGCGGGCTCCTGGTCGAGCAGGATCACCTTCCGTCCGGCGTCGGCGAGTTCGGCGGTGGCGGCGAGGCCCGCGAGGCCCGCCCCGATGACGATGACGTCGGCGTCCAGGGCCATGCGCAGTCCTCCGTCGCGGCTCGCGGTGGCGGCGCGCCCGGGACGCGCCGTCGCTGTGCGCCCGATACTGCGGCCTGCGGTGACGTCCGGTCAACCGGTGAGTAACAACCGCCGCCGTGAATTCCGCTCCACGCCGTTTCGGAATTGCCGTCGACGGGCGGGCGATACCCGTGCGATTGCCGAGCGATACCCGGTGGAGCGAAATGCGAAATGCCGTTCGGCACCGTTCGACCACATCTGACGGAATGTCGGCGATTTCCGCGCGAACCATGGACGTCCGGGAAACACGGCAGTAACTTACCTGCGAGTAGCCGCAGTCCGGCTCCGCACGACCCCCACCCGTCGTTTCTCTCCCCCAGGAGGAACCGTGCTCCGTCCTGCCCGGAAATCCCGGCACCTCCGGAATTCCACCGCCCTCGCCGCCGTCGCCCTCGGTGCCGCGCTCGCGCTCACCTCCACCACCGCCCAGGCCGCCGCCCCGACCCCGAAGCACTACGTGGCACTCGGCGACTCCTACGCCGCCGGCGCCGGAGTTCCGGGCCAGTCGGCCGGCCTGTGCCTGCGCTCCGACCGCAACTACGGCCACCTGGTCGCCGGCGCCCTCAAGGCCGGCCGGTACACCGACGTCACCTGCGCCGCGGCCAAGATCAAGGCGATGACGCAGCCCCAGTACGACGCCTTCATCCGGGTCAACGACCCGCAGCTGGACGCGGTCACCGCCGACACCGACCTGGTCACCCTCGGGATCGGCGGCAACGACCTCGCGGCCAGCGACCTCGGCCTCGGCGAACTGGTCGCCACCTGCATCGCCGGCGCCGTCGTCAACCCGTTCGGCACGCCCTGCAAGGACGTCTACCACCACGGCTACTGGGACTGGAGCACGATGTCCTGGCAGTACGGCACCGACGACCTCGCCGAGCGGATCCGCACCACCATCACCCCGCAGCTGACCGACACCCTCAAGCGCATCCACACCAAGGCGCCCGGGGCCCGGGTGCTGCTGGTCGGCTACCCGTCCGTACTGCCCGCCGACGGCTCGACCTGCGTGCTGCGCCAGCCCGTCACCCCGGGCGACGTCGAGTACATGCACGGCGTGCTCGACAAGCTGAACGCCGCCCTGAAGTCCACCGCGGCCGCGAACGGCGCGACCTACGTGGACACCGCGACGCCGACGCTCGGGCACGACGTCTGCTCGGACGACCGCTGGATCGAGGGCGCGCTGCCCGGCTCGCCCGCCGTGCCGTTCCACCCGAACGCGACCGGCGAGCAGGTGATGGCGCAGGCGGTGCTCGCCGCGCTGAAGTAGCA
>NZ_JBHVET010000238.1:0-10922 GCF_042802135.1 Kitasatospora sp. NPDC057512 | reverse complement strand
CCCCTCAACGGGACGTTAGATCAGACCGGTCAGCCGACCGCCTCGACGCTCTCACCGGGCGGGCGTCCGCTCACCCGTTCGGACTCAAGCGCGGTCTGCAGGATCACCACCGCGGCGGCCTGGTCGACCACCGAGCGGCCCTTCTTCGCCTTGACCCCCGAGGCGCGCAGCCCGTGGGTCGCGGTGACGGTCGACATCCGCTCGTCCACCAGCCGCACCGGCACCGGGTAGAGCCGGTTCGCCAGCCGGGTCGCGTACGCCCGGACCTTCTCCGCCGCCGGGCCCTCCTTGCCGCTGAGCGAACGCGGCAGCCCGACGATCACCTCCATCGCGTCGTACTCCTCGACGATGGCGGCGATCCTGGCCTGCGACTTCACCCCGGCCGGGACGGTCTCCACGGGCGTGGCGAGCACCCCGTCGGGGTCGCAGGACGCGACCCCGATCCGGGCGTCCCCGACGTCGACGGCGATCCGCCGCCCCCGCCGGAAGGGCCTCTCCTCGAACTCCATCAGCTGGCGCGCTCCGCGACCAGGCCGCGCACGGCGGCGATGGCCTCGCCGACCGCGGCCGGGTTGGAGCCGCCGCCCTGGGCGACGTCGTCCTTGCCGCCACCGCCGCCGCCGAGGGTCTTGGCGGCGGTCCGGACCAGCTCGCCGGCCTTGATGCCGCGGCCGCGGGCGTCCTCGTTGGTGGCGATCACGGTCAGCGGGCGGTCGTTCGCCACGGTGAAGGCGGCGACCACGGCCGGGCGCGAGCCGAGGCGGCCGCGCACGTCCAGGACCAGCTTGCGCAGCTCGTCCGCGCCCACGCCGTCGGCGACCTGGGCGGCGACCACGGCGATGCCGTGCACGTCCTCGGCCGAGTCGGCCAGGCCCGCCGCGGCGGCCAGCACCTTCTCGGCGCGGAAGCGCTCGATCTCCTTCTCGGCGTCCTTGAGCTTGGCGAGCATGCCCGAGATCTTCTCCGGCAGCTCCTCCGGGCGGCCCTTGACCAGCTCGGTGAGCTGGGCGACCACGGTGTGCTCACGGGCCAGGAACCGGTACGCGTCGGTGCCGACCAGCGCCTCGACGCGGCGCACGCCGGAGCCGATCGAGGACTCGCCGAGCAGCTTCACCAGGCCCAGCTGGGCGGTGTTGCCGACGTGGGTGCCACCGCACAGCTCCTTGGAGAAGTCGCCGATGGTGACGACCCGGACCTCGTCGCCGTACTTCTCGCCGAACATCGCGATGGCGCCGGCCTTGCGGGCCTGGTCCATCGTCATGACCTCGGCGGTGACCTCCAGCTCGCGGGTCAGCACGTCGTTGATCTTCTGCTCGACGTCGACCAGCACGCTGCCGGGAACGGCGGCGGGCGAGCCGAAGTCGAAGCGGAAGCGGCCGGGGGCGTTCTCGGAGCCGGCCTGGGCGGCCGTCGGGCCGAGCGCGTCGCGCAGCGCCTGGTGGGTCAGGTGGGTGGCCGAGTGGGCGCGGGCGATCGCCCGGCGGCGCTCGGTGTCGATCGTGGCGTACGCCGAGGCGCCCAGCACGACCTCGCCGAACAGCACCCCGCCGGAGTGCACGATGACGCCCGGGACGGGCTGCTGCACGTCGCGGATCTCCACCACCGCGCCGGACTCCAGCCGGATCCGGCCCTGGTCGGCGAGCTGGCCGCCGCCCTCGGCGTAGAACGGGGTGCGGTCGAGGATGATCTCGACCTCGTCGCCCTCGGAGGCGGCCGGCGCCGGGACGCCGTCCACCAGCAGGCCGACCACGGTGGCCTCGCCCTCGGTGAGGGAGTAGCCGGTGAAGACGCTGGCGCCGGACGTGTCGGCGACCTCGCGGTACGCGGCGACGTCGGCGTGGCCCATCTTCTTGGCCTTGGCGTCGGCCTTGGCGCGGTCCCGCTGCTCCTGCATCAGGCGGCGGAAGCCGGCCTCGTCCACCTGGAGGCCCTGCTCCTCGGCCATCTCCAGGGTGAGGTCGATCGGGAAGCCGTAGGTGTCGTGCAGCTTGAACGCCTGGTCGCCGGAGAGCACCGCGCCACCGGACTGCTTGGTCTCGGTGACCGCGGCGTCCAGCAGGTTGGTGCCGGCCTTCAGGGTCTGGAGGAAGGCCGCCTCCTCGCCGACGACGACCGTCTCGATGCGCTTGCGGTCGCTCTCCAGCTCCGGGTACTGCGGGGCCATCGCCTTGATGGCGATGTCGGTGAGGTCCTTGGCCACCACGCCGGTGGCGCCCAGCAGGCGCATGTTGCGGATGGCGCGGCGCAGGATGCGGCGCAGCACGTAGCCGCGGCCCTCGTTGCCGGGGGTGACGCCGTCGCCGATCAGCATCAGCGCGGTGCGGATGTGGTCGGTGACCACGCGCAGCGAGACGTCCGCCTTGTGGTCGGCGCCGTAGGTGTGGCCGGTGAGCTCGGCGGCGCGGTCGAGGATCATCCGGCTGGTGTCGATCTCGAAGAGGTTGTCGACGCCCTGCAGGATGGCGGCGAGGCGCTCCAGGCCGAGGCCGGTGTCGATGTTCCGGCTCGGCAGGTCGCCGAGGATCTCGAAACCGTCCTTGCCGTCGCCGTGGCCGCGCTCGTACTGCATGAAGACCAGGTTCCAGATCTCCAGGTAGCGCTCGCCGTTGACGGCCGGGCCGCCCTCCTCGCCGTACGCGGGGCCGCGGTCGTAGTTGATCTCCGAGCACGGGCCGCACGGGCCGGGGACGCCCATCGACCAGAAGTTGTCCTTCATGCCCAGGCGCTGGATGCGCTCCGAGGGCACGCCGATGACGTCACGCCAGATCTGCTCGGCCTCGTCGTCGTCCTTGTAGACGGTGATCCAGAGCTTCTCCTTCTCCAGGCCGTAGCCACCGTCCGCGACGGGAGTGGTGAGCAGCTCCCAGGCGAACTTGATGGCTCCTTCCTTGAAGTAGTCGCCGAAGGAGAAGTTGCCGCACATCTGGAAGAAGGAGCCGTGCCGGGTGGTCTTCCCGACCTCCTCGATGTCCAGGGTGCGCACGCACTTCTGGACGCTGGTGGCGCGCGAGAACTGCGGCTTGACCTCGCCCAGGAAGTAGGGCTTGAACGGCACCATGCCGGCGTTGACGAGCAGCAGGGTGGGGTCGTCGGCGACCAGGGACGCCGACGGAACGACGGTGTGGCCGCGCTCCTCGAAGAAGCGCAGCCAGCGGCGGCGGATCTCAGCCGACTCCATTAGTGGTCCTTCCGGTTCGGGGTGCCGCCCCGCGGCGGCAGGGCGCGGCGGGGCGTTTCTTCAGTGGTCTGGGGGGTGGTACGGGCGCTGCGGGACGGAGGCAGGGCGGCGGCCGGGCTACCGGGCACCGCCGAGATAGCTCGGTACTGCGGCTCGCCGCGCAGGACGCGGCGGTCGCCGCGGGGCTCCACCACGGCGGTGCCGTGCAGCCCGAGGTCGTCCTTCAGCTGCTCCTCGCGCTCGACCATGCCGGCCCTCACGTCCTGGGCGAACTGCTTGGCCAGGTCGCCCAGGTGCAGCGCCCCGCGGGCGGCGGTGCCGGAGAGGCTGTCCGGGGTCAGCCGGTGCACGGCCTCGTTGGCCTTGTTCATGGCCCAGACGGTGGCGCCGGCGCCGACCGCCATCCAGAAGATGCGTCGCACCATGCCGTCAGCCCCTCACCGCGCGCCGGACCCGGGAGAACAGGCCGTTCCTGGGCGCCGTCGCGGCGCGGACCTCGGCCCGGATCAGCCGGGCCAGCTCCTCGCGCTCGCCGGCCTGCGAGGGCACCGGCGGCACGCCGCCCTGCTGGCGGGCGACGGCCTTGCGCACGCCGTAGCTGAACGCCGCGACCTTCACCAGCGGTCCGCCCAGGGTGGCGGCCACGGTGGAGGAGAGCGCGTTGGCGTTGGCGGCGGCGTCCTGCACGTTGGCGGTGATCTCGTCCACCCGCTCCAGCTGCTCGTTGGCGCTGCGCACCGCGGCGCCCGCGTCGGTCAGCAGCGGGACGGCCTGCTCGGTGACGGCGGAGACCAGGACGGCGGCCTCCTTGAGGACCCGGGAGAGGCGGACCAGCACCACGGCGAGCAGGGTGACCAGGACCGCCCAGAACACGGCGACGAGCAATCCGGCCAGCTCTCCCACGGACACCTTTGCGCGCTCCCTCGCCTTGCAGCTCTTCAGAGGGAACCCTATCGCGCCCACGCCCGGTTTCCGGACCGGGTTCTTTCCCCGGCGATCCGGTCGGGTGTGCGATCCGCGCGCGTAACCTACCGGCCGGTCACCTCGTTCTGCCTGGCAGGCCGTCGCCCGTACGGCCCGACGCGCGTCCGGACCGCGACGGTCCGGCCTGGAGCACGGGGAGCAGCCCTTGGCCGGGGACTGGAGAGCGGAGCCCGGGGGGCCAGAGGCGGGGCCGCCCGAGCCGGAGCCCGGCCGGCTGCCGGCCGAGCTGACCGGCTTCGTCGGGCGGCGGGGCGAGCTGGCCGAGCTGGCCGGCCTGCTGGCCGCGGCCCGGCTGGTGACCGTCACCGGGCCGGGCGGCGTGGGCAAGAGCCGGCTGGCCCTGCGCGCGGCGGCCCGGGCGGCCGACGCGTTCCCGGACGGCACCTGGCTGGTGGACGTGGCCCCCGTGCAGGACCGGCTGCTGCTCGGCCACGCCGTCCTGGAGGCGCTGCGGCTCACCGACGGCGGCGCCCGTCCGCCGCTGGACGTGCTGACCGACCGGCTGGACGGCCGGCGCCTGCTGCTGGTGCTGGACGGCTGCGAGCACCTGGTGGAGGCCTGCGCCGAGCTGGCCGACGCGCTGCTGCGGGCGCTGCCCGAGCTGCGGCTGCTGACCACCAGCCGCACCGCGCTGCGGGCCTCGGGCGAGCACCTGCTGACCCTCGCGCCGCTGCCGGTCGGCCCGGTGCGGTCGGGTGCGCTGCCGGACGCGGTACGGCTGTTCGCCGACCGGGCCCGGGCGGTGCTGCCGTCCTTCGAGGTGACGGAGGCCAACGCGGAGGCGGTCGCGCTGCTCTGCCGCCGGCTGGACGGCATCCCGCTGGCCGTGGAGCTGGCCGCCGGCCGGCTGCGCGCGCTGTCGGTGGAGCAGGTCGCCGCCCGGCTGGACGACCGCTTCCGACTGCTCGTCGGCGGCTCCCGGACGGCCCTGCCCCGGCATCGGGCGCTGCGCACGACGATCGGCTGGAGCCATGAGCTCTGCACCGTGCAGGAACGTTTACTCTGGGCCCGCCTGTCGGTCTTCGCCGGCGGTTTCGACCTGGAGGCCGCCGAGTACGTCTGCGCCGGCGAGGGCATCGAGGCCGAAGAGGTGCTCGACCTGCTCGACGAGCTGGTCGCCGAGTCCGTGGTGCTGCGCGAGGACAGCGCCTTCGGCGTGCGCTTCCGGCTGCTGGACACCCTGCGCGAGTACGGCGGCCAGTGGCTGCGGGCCGCCGGCGAGGAGCCGCGGCTGCTGCGCCGCCACCGGGACTGGTACCTGGGCGTCGCCACCTGGGGCGAGGTCGAGTGGTTCGGCCCCCGGCAGGCGGAGACCGCCGAGCGCACCCAGCTGGCCCACGGCAACCTCCGCGCGGCGCTGGAGTTCTGCCTCGCCGAGCCGGGCGAGGAGCAGATCGCCCTGCTGCTGGCCGGCACCCTCTGGTTCTACTGGATCGGCTGCGGCCACCTCGGCGAGGGCCGGCACTGGCTGGACCGCGCGCTCGCCCTGGACCGCGAGCCCACCGAGGCCCGGGCCAAGGCGCTCTGGGTGACCGGCTACACGGCCACCCTCCAGGGCGACCTCGGCTTCGCCCGCCCGGCGCTGGAGGAGTGCCGCCGCCAGGCCCTGAACACCGGCGACGACCGGGCGCTGGCCCACGCCGTCCACCGCCAGGGCTGCGTCGCCCTGGTCGGCGACGACCCCGACCGGGCCGCCGAGCTGTTCGAGGAGGCGCTCTGGCACTACCGGACCATCGGCGAGCTCAACAGCAACGTGGTGATGGCCATGCTGGAGCTGGGCCTGGCCTACCTGTTCCAGGGCGACCTGGACAGCGGCGAGCTCTGGTTCGGCCAGGCCCGCGAGCTGTGCGAGGAGCACGGCGAGCAGTGGGCCTACGGGTACGTGCTCTACGCGATGGCGTACTCGCACTGGCTGGACGGCGCCGTCCAGCCCGCCCGGATGCTGGCCCGGGAGTCCGTGCGGCTGAACCACCTCTTCCGCGACCTGCTCGGCATCGTGCTGGGCATCGACCTGCTGGCGCTGCTGGAGACCGAGCCGAGCCGCCCCGGCGAGCCGGGCGACCTGCGCGAGGCCCGGGTGCTGCAGGGGGCCGCGCACCGGATCTGGCGCGCGGTCGGCAACCCCTTCCTGGGCTCGCGGAACTTCTTCGGCCCGCACCAGGAGTGCGCGGAGCGGGCCCTGGCCGGGCTGAGCGCCCAGGAGTACGAGGAGTGCTACGAGGCCGGCACCCTGCTGGACCTGGACGCGGCGGTCGCCCGGGCGCTCGGCGGCGGGGGCGCGGCGGAGGGCGCGGAGCCGGTGCCGGGCCCCCGCGCGGTGCCGCCCGCGCCGGCGCCCTCGGCGGTGCGGAATAGTTGAAACTTGCCGATTGCTTGAGGAGGCAAGGAACCACCCGGGAGGAGCACCATGGCCGTCCACAACGCCGCCGACGAGTACCGCATGGCGAAGTTCTACTTCGATTCCAAGGCGTACACCGACGCGGCCCGCATGCTCGAAGGCGTCCTGGCCGAGGAGCCGACCAACCTCTCGGTCCGGATGCTGCTGGCCCGCAGCTACTTCCACTCGGCCCAGCTCGGCCGCGCCGAGGCCGAGCTGCTGCGGATCCTGGAGGCCGACCCGGCCGAGGACTACGCCCGGCTGATGCTCGGCCGCACCCTGGAGCGCCAGGGCCGCGCCGAGGAGGCCCGCCCGCACCTGCGGCTGGCCGCCGCGATGGCCGGCGAGAGCATCTGACGGCAGCGGGAGGAACGGCGGGAAAAGGGGCGAGCCCCCGTCGCCTCGAAAGGCGGCGGGGGCTCGCTCGTGGTGTCGCGAAGAGCGGAACCGGGTCAGCGCGAGTAGTACTCGACGACCAGCTGCTCGTCACAGATCACCGGGACCTCCTTGCGCTGCGGCGCACGGTCCAGGCGGAAGGCCAGGGCCTTCAGGTTGACCTCGAGGTACTTCGGGGTCTGGCCCTCACCCGCGTAGCCACCCTCACGGGCGACCTGGAAGGGGACCTTCTCCTTGGAGCGCTCGCGGACGGTGACCACGTAGCCCGGCTTCATCTGGAACGACGGCTTGTTGACCTTGCCGCCGTTGACCTCGATGTGGCCGTGGACGACCATCTGGCGGGCCTGGTAGATGGTGCGGGCGATGCCCGAACGCAGGACCAGGGAGTCCAGACGGGTCTCCAGGTCGGCGACGAGCGCCTCACCGGTCTTGCCCTCGGCCTTCTTCGCGCGGTCGAACGCGCGCGCCATCTGCTTCTCGCTCAGGTCGTACTGGGCGCGCAGACGCTGCTTCTCGAGCAGACGGACCTTGTAGTCCGAGTTCTGCTTGCGGCCACGGCCGTGCTGGCCGGGCGGGTACGGGCGGGCCTCGAAGTACTTGACGGACTTCGGGGTCAGCGGCACGCCGAGCGCACGCGCGATCTTGACCTTGGGACGCTTCTGGTTCGCCATGAACCAAACCTTCCTTGCTTACGAATACGGCTTCACCAGGTGTTGACGGAGGTCGCATCTCGCGACCCGGAGACAACCCATCGCCGAGGCGATGCGGTCAGCCGCTCTCCGGAGCCGGGCACGGAAGTGCTGGTCACACGGACCGGCCCAGAATCTGGGCCGCCCGCGACACCGAAACGGTGCGCGACGCTCCTGGTGCGGGCCCCTCGAAGGGGCCTACGGCCGGTGTCCCGCTGGTGCGGCCGGTCGGTGGGGTCTCCCCCGCCGCCGTCCCGGGACATGGCACTCCGACCGAGTATACCGGTGGATCACTCGCCCTTTTCCCCGGGCTGCTCCTCGGCCCCCGCGGCGGCCTTCCGCGGCTTCTGCCCGGCCTTCCGCTCCGCCGCCTGTTCGGCCTTCTGTTCGGCCTTCTTCTCCACCCGGCGCTCCCCGCGCAGCCGCCCGCGCGTCCACTCCACGACGTCCGCGTACCGGGCCTCGCCGCCGCGCCTGGTCGGCTGGTAGTACTCCCGGCCGTGCACCGCGTCCGGCGCGTACTGCTGGGCGGCGATGCCCTCCGGCAGGTCGTGCGGGTAGCGGTAGCCCTTGCCGTGGCCGAGCTTGCCCGCCCCGCCGTAGTGCGCGTCCCGCAGGTGCGACGGGACGGCGCCCGCCAGGCCCTGCCGGACGTCCGCCAGCGCCGCGTCGATCGCCAGGTAGGCGGCGTTGGACTTGGGCGCCAGGGCGAGCGCGATGGCCGCCTGGGAGAGGATGATCCGGGCCTCCGGGAAGCCGATCAGGGCCACCGCCTGGGCCGCCGCCACCGCCGTCTGCAGGGCCGTCGGGTCGGCCAGGCCGACGTCCTCGCTGGCCGAGATCATCAGCCGGCGGGCGATGAACCGCGGGTCCTCCCCCGCCTCGATCATCCGGGCCAGGTAGTGCAGGGTGGCGTCCACGTCGCTGCCGCGGATCGACTTGATCAGCGCGCTCGCCACGTCGTAGTGCTGGTCGCCGTCCTTGTCGTAGCGCACCGCCGCCTGGTTGACCGCCGTCTCGGTGGTGGCCAGCGTGATGCTCGGCTCGCCCTTCTCCAGCGCCGCCCCGGCCGCCGCCTCCAGCGTGGTGAGCGCCCGCCGGGCGTCCCCGCCGGCCAGGCGGACCAGGTGGTCCTCGGCCTCCGCGGTCAGCTCCAGCGCGCCCTCCAGCCCGCGCTCGTCGGCCACCGCGCGGCGCAGCAGCGCCCGGATGTCCTCGTCGGTCAGCGACTCCAGGGTGAGCAGCAGCGAGCGGGACAGCAGCGGGGAGATCACCGAGAAGTACGGGTTCTCGGTCGTCGCCGCGATCAGGGTGACCCAGCGGTTCTCCACGGCGGGCAGCAGCGAGTCCTGCTGGGCCTTGGAGAAGCGGTGGATCTCGTCCAGGAAGAGCACCGTCTCCCGGCCCGACATCCCGACCGCCCGCCGGGCGCCGTCGATCACCGCCCGGACCTCCTTGACCCCGGCGGTGATCGCGGACAGCTCCACGAAGCGGCCCTCGACCGCCTGGCTGATCACGTGCGCCAGGGTGGTCTTGCCGGTGCCGGGAGGGCCCCAGAGGATCACCGAGCTGGTCGCCGCCGGGCCGCGCGAACTCCCGACCAGGCGGCGCAGCGGCGAGCCGGGCTTCAGCAGCTGCCGCTGCCCGGCCACCTCGTCCAGGGTGCGCGGACGCATCCGTACGGCCAGGGGCGCCCGGCCGGGCTCCCTGGTCTGGCGTTCCTCGGCGGCGGCGGTGAAGAGGTCCGGTTCGTCCACACCGGAAGCCTATGCGAGGCCTCGGACAGCCCGCCAAGAGCTGCGCGGGGCGCGGCCTACTCCAGCCCGGCGGCGTGGTCCGGGACGTACTTCTGGAGGTCCCGCGGGGGCCGCTCGTAGCCGCGCGGGGCAGGACGGGGCGGCAGCTGCACCCGCGGCTCCCTGATCTCGCGGTACGGCACGGTGGACAGCAGATGGGCGATCATGTTGATCCGGGCCCGGCGCTTGTCGTCGCTCTCCACCACGTGCCAGGGCGAGTCCGGGGTGTCGGTGTGGATGAACATCTCGTCCTTGGCCCGCGAGTAGTCCTCCCAGCGGGTGATCGACTCGACGTCCATCGGGGAGAGCTTCCAGCGCTTCATCGGGTCCTCCAGCCGGTCCCGGAAGCGCCGCTGCTGCTCGGTGTCGCTCACCGAGAACCAGTACTTGCGCAGCAGGACGCCCGACTCGGTGAGCATCCGCTCGAAGGTCGGGCACTGGTGCAGGAACTGCCAGTACTCCTCGTCGGTGCAGAAGCCCATCACCCGCTCGACGCCCGCGCGGTTGTACCAGCTGCGGTCGAACAGGACGATCTCCCCGGCGGCCGGCAGGTGTTCGACGTACCGCTGGAAGTACCACTGGGTCTTCTGCCGCTCGGTCGGCGTGGGCAGCGCCGCGACCCGGGCGATGCGGGGGTTGAGGTACTCCGTCACCCGCTTGATCGCCCCGCCCTTGCCCGCGGCGTCGCGTCCCTCGAAGACCACCACCAGCCGGGCGCCCTCGACCCGCACCCACTCCTGGAGCTTCACCAGCTCCTCCTGGAGGCGCAGCAGTTCCCGCTCGTACGGCTTCCTGGCCAGTCGCGCCGGCTTCCCGGTCCGCTGCTGCTCGGCCACCCTCGGTTCCTCCGTCCGGCTGAATGCTGATCAGCACTCACCGTAGGCGCCGACGGCCGGTTCCGCAGGTCGGCGGGGGCCGTGGCGACCGGGGCCGGTCTCGTGGACCGGCCCGGGAGAGGCTAGACGGCGACGAAGGGCTCGGGGTAGCGGCAGAGCCCGCGCGGGGTGCCGTCGTACGACGGCAGCGGCAGCACCTGGAAGTACGCCTCCGGCACCTCGAACGGGCCGGTGACCTCGTGCCGCCCGGCCGGCGCGAAGCCGAACCGCGCGTAGTACTCCGGGTCGCCGAGGACGACCACGAGCTTCTCGCCCGCGTCCTCGGCCGCCGCCAGCGCGGCCCGGACGACCAGCTCGCCGACGCCCCGGCGCTGCCACTCGGGCGCCACCGCGACCGGCCCGAGCGCCAGCGCCTTGCCGTCGCCGACGAGCAGCCGGGTCAGCAGCGCGTGCCCGATCACCAGCCCGGCTCCGTCGACCGCCACCACGGACAGCCCGGGCAGCCAGGCGGGATCGCGGCGCAGCGCGTCCACCAGGTCCGCCTCGTCCGGGCCGGGGAACGCGGCCATGTGGACGCGTCTGGTCGCCGGCGCGTCCTCCGGACATTCGATTCTTGTGGTCACCTGCAAGAGTCAACCCTCCCTGTGTCACACACCGTTGTGGACC
>NZ_JBHVET010000237.1:6334-10939 GCF_042802135.1 Kitasatospora sp. NPDC057512 | reverse complement strand
GAGCCGTGCGGCTCCGGGCCTTCGCGTGGAACGACTGCCGTCGATCAGTCCAGGTAGTCGCGCAGCACCTGGGAGCGCGACGGGTGGCGCAGCTTCGACATGGTCTTCGACTCGATCTGGCGGATGCGCTCACGGGTGACCCCGTACACCTTGCCGATCTCATCCAGCGTCTTCGGCTGGCCGTCGGTCAGGCCGAAGCGCATCGAGACCACGCCCGCCTCGCGCTCGGACAGGGTGTCCAGCACCGAGTGCAGCTGCTCCTGGAGCAGGGTGAAGGAGACCGCGTCGGCCGGGACGACCGCCTCGGAGTCCTCGATCAGGTCACCGAACTCGCTGTCGCCGTCCTCGCCCAGCGGGGTGTGCAGCGAGATCGGCTCACGGCCGTACTTCTGGACCTCGATGACCTTCTCGGGGGTCATGTCGAGTTCCTTGGCCAGCTCCTCCGGGGTGGGCTCGCGGCCCAGGTCCTGGAGCATCTGGCGCTGGACACGGGCCAGCTTGTTGATGACCTCGACCATGTGCACCGGGATGCGGATGGTGCGGGCCTGGTCGGCCATGGCGCGGGTGATCGCCTGGCGGATCCACCAGGTGGCGTAGGTCGAGAACTTGTAGCCCTTGGTGTAGTCGAACTTCTCGACCGCACGGATCAGACCGAGGTTGCCCTCCTGGATCAGGTCCAGGAAGAGCATGCCGCGACCGGTGTAGCGCTTGGCCAGCGAGACCACCAGGCGGAGGTTGGCCTCCAGCAGGTGGTTCTTGGCCCGGCGGCCGTCCTCGGCGATGATCTCCAGCTCGCGCTTGAGCTTCGGGGCGAGCTTGTCGGCGGCCGAGAGCTTGTCCTCGGCGAACAGGCCGGCCTCGATGCGCTTGGCGAGCTCGACCTCCTGCTCGGCGTTGAGCAGCGGGACCTTGCCGATCTGCTTCAGGTAGTCCTTGACCGGGTCGGCGGTGGCGCCGGCGACGGCGACCTGCTGGGCCGGCGCGTCGTCCTCGTCGTCGTCGGAGAGGACGAAGCCCTCCGACTCCTCCTCCGGACCGGTGCCCTCGGCCTCGGTCTTGTCACCGGGCAGCGCGACGTCCTCGAGCAGCTCCTCCTCGCCGAGCAGCTCCTCGTCGCCCTTGGCGTTCTTGCCGGCGGCGGTCTTCTTGGCAGCGGTCTTCTTGGCCGGCGCGGCGGTCTTCTTGGCCGCGGCCTTCTTGGCCGGCGCCGCCTTCTTCGCGGGAGCCGCCTTCAGCTCGGAGCCGACCGCGGTCCTCTCCTCGGCGGTGATCTCGGCGGAGACGGTGGGAGCCGGGGCCGTGGCGGCCGCGACGGCCGGAGCCGCGACGGGGGCGCCGGGGGCGATCCGCACGGGCGGCTTGGTCGGGGCCGACGGGGCGGCCGGGGTCCGGGTGGTGACAGCCTTGGTGGCGGTGCGCTTGGTGGGGCTCTTGGCAGCAACGCTCTTGCGCTTGGCGCCGGCCGGTTCGGCCGCGCTGACCATGAGGTCCACCCCCTCCTCAATCAGCACCTGGTTGAGGCTGCGCATGACGTTCTTCCACTTGGTGACCGGGATCTGGTCCGCCTCGAACGCCTGGCGCACGTCGTCACCGGCGATCTGCCCCTGGGCCTTGCCCCGCTCGATGAGCGCCAGCAGAGCCGCGGACTCGGCGATCTCGGGGGGAAGCGAACGGGATGTGCTGGCCGACACGAACAACCTCTCGGACGATGAGTGGATCTCGAACCCGTACCGGCCGCCCGAGCGGGCGGGGAAGGAGATCGCGCGTCGGGCGCGCGGTGTCGATTCCGACCGACTCGGGCTTGAGGACTGGGTTTGCAGGACGGCAGCAGCGCCGCGGACCAACACAGCATTCTGACATGTTGGAGTATTCCGGAGCTGCTTCCGCTCAGGACACATCGCTGCTACTCGTCAAGTGTTACGCATGGCCTTCGTGTCGCGGGTCACACCGACCCGGCGCCCGCAACCCGGGGCCGCTTCCATCATCGCGCACTCGCGGGGTGGACTATTGTCATGGACAAGCCGTGGATTGGGCCCGCCTTTCGCCGGGCGGCTTTCCCGGACCCGGTGACCCCTCCCGGGCGCGGCCGACTCCCCCCGGCTCCGGTTTCCCCGGCGCTCCCCCGGCTCCCCCGGCGCTCTCCGCGTTCTCGGGGCTTCGGTCGACCCGAGGGGCGACGGCATGCGGAGGCCCCCCGGCTGCGCCGCGCGATGCGGCCGGAGGGCCCTGGCGGAGCGGACCGCCGCCAGCCGGCGCCTCCGCTCGTGGAAACAGCCCGTTCAGTGCTCCCTGGGCGCGGGGACGGACGGCTCGATCTCGGGATGGACGGTGAGCAGCGCCCGCATCGCGACCTCGCCCGCGGCACCGTCGCCGGCGCCCAGCGCGTCCACCAGCCGGGCGTGCAGGCCGACCGAGGACTCGGAGGGCCGCTCGCAGGAGATCGCCGGGCCACCCGAGACCTGCAGCGCACAGGCGACGATCCCGGACAGGTGCTCCAGCATCCGGTTGCCGGCCATCTGGAGGATCAGGCCGTGCAGCTCGGCGTCGGCCCGGGTGTACGTGGAGAGGTCGGCCTGGGAGGCGGCGTGGCCCATGATCTCGACCAGCTCGACCAGGCGCTGCTGGACGTCCTCCCGGCCGTGGCCGGCGGCGAGCCGGGCGGCCAGCGGCTCGATCGCCCAGCGGAGCTCGAACAGTTCCCGGCGCTGCTCGTCCCGCTGCGGACCGAAGGCGCGCCACTCGATGATGTCCGGGTCCAGCAGGTTCCAGTCGCCGACCGGACGGACCCGGGTGCCGACGTTCGGCCGGGCGCTGACCAGGCCCTTGGCCTCCAGCACGCGCAGCGACTCGCGGACGACGGTCCGGGAGACCTCGAACCGCTGGCCGATCTCCTCGGGCACCAGCGGGCGGTCGGCACCGAGATCGCCGGAGACGATCATCTGGCCGAGCTGCTGGACCAGCTGGCCGTGCAGACCGCGACCGCGGCTGCTGGTGGTCTTGCGGCCGACCCGGGCGATGTCGGACTCGGCGCCCTCCCAGCGGGGCGCCGGCGGGGTCGGCCGGTCGGCGTACGAGAAGCGGTCCAGGTCGCCGGGACCGTGGATCGGCCCATCGGCGGAACGGGCGGGGGTCATGGTGGGGTGCGCAAGGGTACTCACGCCTCCTTTGTCGGCGATCCGCAGGCGCGGCTTGAGAATTCTCGTGAAAAGCACACGAAAGGGTGATCGACCGTGACTGGATAATTGACTTCTTATCAGGAAGAACCGCGCATTACGGTCACTGCTGGTCGATCTTGGTAACCGCGGGCAAAGCCACGCCCCGGGGGCTTCCGCAGGGCCCCGGCAGGGCCGCCCATGGGTGCGGCACCGCGCGGGAAGCCCCGCGCGACAAGGAGCCACGGGCCTACAAGGAACCCCGGGCCTACAGGACGCGGCGGCGGGCTTGGACCAGCAGGGCGGCGAGCAGCAGGAGCCCCGCAGGGGCCGCGACCGCGGCGAGCAGTGCCGGGTCGGTCAGCGCCGCGCTCCCGGCCACCGCCTCGTGCGCACCGCCGTACACCCAGCCGTAGGCCCACTCGATCCCGGACTGGAACGGCAGCAGCTCGGCCGCCCGGGTCGGCCACGGCCTGCCGGTGTGACGCAGCAGCAGCGCGACGCCGGACTCCAGCAGCGGCGGCAGCGCGCACAGCAGCAGCACCCCGGCCGCGGCGCTGCGGGTCAGCGAGGCCGTCAGCACCCCGGTCCAGGCCGCCACCACGGTGAGCAGGACGAAGGCCAGCAGGGCGGCGGGCACCCCGTGACCGGCCATCAGTCCGAGCGGGGAGAACACGCCCGGCAGGTCGGACAGCCCGGACAGCCCGGCGCCGGTCACCGCTGCGGACACCCGGTCCGACAGCGCGGCCGGGTCCGCCCAGGCCGCCACGGTGACGCCGTCCGGCAGCGCGAGGTGCACGGCCAGCGTGTCGATCAGCAGGGTGGCCAGTGCCAACAGGGCCGCCACCGGTCCGATCACCAGCAGCTTGGCCAGCAGCAGCCGCACCCGGCGCGGGTACGACACCTGCGAGGCCGGCAGCCCCGGGTGGCGCACCTCGTGCCCGTACGAGAGCGCGCCCAGCACCCCGGCGCCGAGCGCCGCGAAGGGCAGCGGGACCAACGGGACGGCGGCGGTCAGCAGCCGCACCCCGGCCGGGGCGGCCAACGGGCCGTCCGGGGCCTGGTCCGCCAGGACGGCGGCCACGACGGCGTCGCCGAGCAGCACGGCGGCGAGCAGCAGCCAGGTGGAACGCAGGCCGCGCAGGCGGCGCAGCTCGTAGGCCAGGACACGCACGGTTCACTCGCTCCGGTGGTCGTCGGGGGTGGCGGGGGCGGGGGATGCGGGGATGGCGGGGGCTGTGGAAACGGCGGGGGGCTGGGCGGTGGAGGCCCGGACGACGCTCGTGCCCGGGGCGGGGCGACGGAGGCGGACGGTGTCGTCGGTGAGCAGGTCGTCGGCGCTCACCCGGCGGCCCGGGGGCCGGACCCGGGCGGGCGGCTGCGGCAGGGCCGGGGCCGGGTCGTCGCGGAAGAGCCGGTCGACGGCGACGGTGGGGGCGCGGGCGGGCTTGGC
>NZ_JBHVET010000237.1:0-6324 GCF_042802135.1 Kitasatospora sp. NPDC057512 | reverse complement strand
GGGGGGCGGCCCGGGGGGGGGGGGCGGGGCGGGGGGGGGGGGGGGCGGGCGCCGCCCGCCCGGGCGCCGGGGGGGGGGGGGGGGGGGGGGGGGCTGGGGGGGGGCGTCGACCCTGGCCTCCGCGGTCGGCTCCGGGCGACGGCCGACGGGCCCGGGACGGCGGCCTGCCGAACCAAGGACGGGGAGCGCGGCGGCGGGGAGGGCGGCGGCGACTGCCACGGTGGGCAGGGCGCGGGTGGGCAGGGACCCGTCCTCCCGGCGGCGGGGGGCGTTGCGCTTCGGGGCGATGGCGGCACGGGGGACGGAGGCGGTGGTTTCGGGGGCGGTGGTTTCGGGCGCGGAGGCTTCGAGGGCGGAAACGGTGACCGGTTCGGCCGGAGTCGTCACGGCTTCGACCGGGGTGGGCTCGGCGGCCGGTACGGGGATCCGCTCGGCGGCCGACTGCGGGCCCGGCTCCGGCTTCGGTTCCGAGTTCGGTTCCGGGCTCGGTCGCTCGGCCGGTTCCGGGCTCGGCCCCTCCTCGGGTTCCGGGTGGAGCCGGAGGTGGCCGGAGCGGCCCGAGCCGGCCGGCAGGACGACCCGCGGCGCCGGCTGCTCGACCACCCGGTCCGCCAACTCGTGCAACAGGATCCCGTGGCGGTAGGCGAGTTCACCGATCTCGGTGCGGTCGATGCCGGACACCGCGAGACCCACGCTGCCGTCCCGTCGGACGTCCGCGCCCTGGCTGACCAGCAGGTCCGCCAGCCGCGCCATCTGCGGCCCCCGGACGGCCACTTCGGGGCTGAGCCTGGTCCGCCGGAACTCCGCGACCGGCTGGTCGGCCACCAGTCGGCCGCGGTCCAGGGTGACCACCCGGTCCGCGAGCTGCGAGGCCTCCTGCGGTGTGCGGGTGGTCACCAGGACCGTTCCGCCGGCGGCCCCGAAGGAGCGCAGGAAGGAGTGGAACCACTCGACATTGCGCGGTGACAGGCCGTCGGCGGGCCCGTCCAGCAGCAGCGCGCCGGGGTCGCCGAGCAGGGCGGCGGCCAGGGCCAGGCGGCGGTGCATGCCGGGCGAGAAGGTGCGCAGCCGCTGCCCGGCGACGGCGGCGAGCCGGGTCTGCTCCAGCAGTTCGTCGGCTCGCCGGGCCGGGACGCCGACGGCCGCGGCGAGCATCCGCAGGTGGCTGCGCGCCTTGCGGCCCGGATGTCCGGCCACCGCGGCCTCCCCGGTGCCGGGCAGCAGCACCCCCACCTCGCGCTCGGGGTGGCGCAGCCGACGGTAGCGGCGGCCGTCGAAGAGCGTGACGCCCTGGCCGCGTTCGAGTTCGAGCATCAGCCGCAGGGCGGTGGACTTGCCCGCCCCCTCGGCGCCGAGCAGCGCGGTCACCGTGCCGGGCCGGGCGTCGAAGGTCAGATCGAGCACCGCTGGCGGAGCACCCTTTCGGTAGACCTTGGTCAGTCCGGTGATCTGGATCATCGCTGGCTGCTCCCGTGCCCTCGGCCGACCTGTTCGACGCGGAGCACCCCTGACGGGCGGGTATGCACCCGCGCGGCTCCGCGCCAGCACATTAGGGGGCGGCGACGGCTATTCCGGGCATTACGGGAACGGCACGGGCCCGCCGACTGCCCACCTCACCCGATCAGGGGACAATCCGATCCTGCGATTCACGGTCGACCGGTTCGTTTCGGGTCCCGGCGGAGTCGGTGGCTTCGGCGGCTGCGGTGACTTCAGCGGCTCCGGTGGCTTCGGTGGTGCCAGTGGTGTCGGGGACTTCGGTAGCTCGGGTGGTGTCGGCGGCTCCGGTGGTGTCGGACGGGCGGAGCTCCGTGTCCGATGAAGGAGTGCGGCTCCTACCGGGAAGGCCAGGGCGGTGGCGGGAGCTGCTCGCCGCCGCACTCCGCGTGGAACTCGTCGACGGCGGCCTGGCCCTCAGCCACGATCTCGCCCAGCCGCTCCCGCTCGGCGGCCAGCCGTTCCTCCACTGCGGCGATCGCCTCGGGCGCCGCGTGCTCGGCCTGCAGTTCGGCCAGTTCCTTCTCCGTTGCGGTGGTGGTCCTGTCCAGGCTCCGGTAGTCCGCTGCCAGCCCCTCGATGAGGGTTCGCTGGTTGGCGCAGTCCTTGGTGGCCATCGCGGGGCTCCCTGGGCCGGAGGCCTCCGGCCCAGGCGGTCGGAGCGTCCACCGACACTCTGCGCCGCCACCCCAGGGTCCGCAGCCAGGCCAGGCCATTCGGCTGCCCCATGCCGCACGACGGCGGGTCGACACCGGGCCCAGGCGGGCCGGACAGGGCTGGGCGCAGGGCCGGAGACAGGGCCGGGCGCAGGGCCGGGCACAGGGGCCGCGGGGGTCAGGACTCCGGGCGGAGCATGGGCGGGTTGAGGACGGTCGCGCCGCCGGCGGTGAACAGCTGGGCCGGACGGCCGCCCTGACGGGTCGTCGTTCCGCCCGAGGGCAGCAGGAAGCCAGGGGTGCCGGTGACCTTGCGGTGGAAGTTCCGCGGGTCCAGCGCCACGCCCCAGACCGCCTCGTAGACCCGGCGCAGCTCGCCGACGGTGAACTCGGTCGGACAGAAGGCGGTGGCGAGGGAGGAGTACTCGATCTTGGAGCGGGCGCGTTCCACACCGTCGGCGAGGATCAGGCCGTGGTCGAAGGCGAGCGGGACGCCGTCGGCCGGGTTCTCCCCGAGGAGTTCGCCGACCGGGGCCCAGCGGGCGCCGCTGGCGTCGCCACCGGCCCGGGGCGTCGGCAGGTCGGGGGCGAGCACCAGGTAGGCGACGCTGACCACGCGCATCCGGGGGTCGCGCTGCGGGTGGCCATAGGTGGCGAGCTGCTCGAGGTGGGCGCCGGCCGCGCCGGGGCCGACCGCGTCCTGGCCTGGGGCGGTGTGGGCGCGCAGGCCGGTCTCCTCGGCCAGCTCGCGGGAGGCGGCCTCGGCCAGGCCCTCATCCGGGCGGACGAAGCCGCCGGGCAGCGCCCAGTACCCCTGGAACGGCGGCTCACCCCGTCTGACCAGCAGGGCGCAGAGCGAGTGGTCGCGCACCGTCAGCACCACGAGGTCAACCGTGACAGCGAACGGGGGGAAGGCCGACGGATCGTAGCGCGACATGGCGACGATCATAGTCGTCTCTCTGACGATAAGCACAGGCCCGTGCGTGGACGCTCCTGACCGCTGGCCCCCGCCCGACCCGGCGCGGTTCGTGTACGGGCCGCGCGGGGTCGGGAGCGGACGGGCCCGATGTCGGTGACCCGGCGTCACCGACACCCGGCTCGGACGGACGGTGGCGGACGGTGGGGGGCTCAACGGGCGACGAGTTGCAGGTCCTCGGACGCCTCCTCCACCATCGCCACGCCGATCCGACTCACCCGGACGGAGAAGGGCTCGCCCGCCACCCGCAGACCGGTCAGCTCCAGCTCGCCGAGCGGTGCGGTGCTGGCCGGGCGGACCAGCACCCGGCCGCCCGGGACGTCGGGCCGAACCCCGGCGAGGGCGAAGACCGCGTGCACGGCACCGGCTGCGGAGACCGCCGCCGGGCGGCAGGCGGCCGGGTGCGGCACCGGCGGGCAGCCGGGGGTGCGCTGCTCCCCCGCGTACATCTCCGGCAGGCGCCCCTCGAAGTGGGCGCTCGCGGCGAGCAGGCCCTCCAGCAGGGTGCCGGCCTCGTTCTCGTGACCGGCCTCGGCCAGTCCGGCGACCGCCAGCGCCGTCTCATGGACCCGCACCGCGCCGCCGCGGTGGCCCAGCGGGTTGAAGCGGAGGGACTTGGCGCTCAGGGTGCGCAGGCCCCAGCCGCTGTCCAGCTCCGGCGCGACCAGGCGCTGGGCGAGCAGCCGGGTCTGCTCGCGGTCCAGCAGGCTCTCGTGCCGGCCGCCGTCGACGGCGAGCCCGGTGTCCAACAGGTGCACCAGGGAGGAGGCGACGGCGGGCAGCGGCTGGCCGCCCGG
Organism: Kitasatospora sp. NPDC057512; assembly: GCF_042802135.1. NCBI lineage: Bacteria > Bacillati > Actinomycetota > Actinomycetes > Kitasatosporales > Streptomycetaceae > Kitasatospora > Kitasatospora sp. NPDC057512. The sequence goes on along the minus strand of NZ_JBHVET010000237.1, from coordinate 2,401 downwards.
GGCCAGCCCGGCCGCGGGGCGGCCGCCGGAGAGGTCGTCGACCCAGAACCGCTCGCGGAAGCGCTGGCGCAGCGCGGCGGCCCAGCCGCGCCAGTCCTCGGCGCCCGGTCGGCCGAAGGCCTCCAGCAGCTCGGCCCCGTGCAGGGCGGCGCGGTGGGCCTGCGCTTGAACCTCGGCGCGGGCGGCGACCGGGTGGGCGGAGCGCTCCTCGGCCGGGCGGCTCAGGTCGGTGACGAAGCCGTCGACCAGGCCCTCGCGCAGGGCGGCCAGGGCCCGCTCGGCGGTCGGCAGCAGCTCGGCGACCTCAGCCGGGGGCAGGCCCCAGCGCCAGGCCTCGGCCAGCACGGTGACGAACAGCAGGGTGGCCTCGGTGGCCGTGCAGGTGGGCGGCAGCTCGGGACCGCCGTGGCGCAGGGCGCCGGGCAGCAGGCCCTCGGTACGGCCCGGGGCGGGGGCGAGCTGCTGGCGGCGGGCCAGCGCCCGGAGGGTGCCGGCCGCCAACCGGGTGCCGAGCGGCAGGGTCAGCCGGGCGGCCCAGAGCGCGTCGGCCGGGGCGAGGCCGAAGCGCCAGGGCGCTCCGGAGGCCGGGTAGAGGTCGGTCGGGCGGTCCGGGTCGGCGAACAGCAGCCCGCCGAGGGCGTCCAGCGAGCGGGAGACCAGTGGGGCGGCCCGGGTGTCGTCGCTGCGGACCTCCGGCTCGGACCAGGGCAGCGGGGCGCCGGTACCACGGCCTCCCGGCGGGCGCGGGCCGCCGGCGGCGCTCTCCAGCTCGGTGTGCAGCTCGACCGACCAGCGGGCGCCCGGCTGGACCTCCAGGTCCCAGCGGAGCACGCCGGCACCGGCCAGGACCGCGTGCGGGGAGGGCTGGGCGCTGACCACGGCGCTGTGCACCGGGCCCGTCCAGCGCAGTCCGGCGGACTGTACCTGGCCCGGCAGGTCGGGCTGGCGGTGCCCGGCCGCGATCTCGGCGACCGGGCCGAGGTCGGTGCCGAGGGCTATCTCCAGTGGCAGCCGGGCGGGCCGCGGACCGGTGTTGCGCACCACCACGGTCTCCACACCGTCCGCGTGCCGCAGCCGCTCGACGGTGAGTGCCGGATCCGGGTCGAGGTCGCCGGGGATGCGGACGGCGCCGAGGAAGCGCGCCTGGGCGGTGCTGGTCAGGGTGCCCTGGAGCGGCAGCGGCTCCATGCCGCCCAACCGTAGCTCCATCCGGGCGAGCACCCGGACGCCGTTGCGGTAGAAGCCGTGCAGGCCGTGGCCGCGTAGCTGGCCGTCGGGACCGGAGGCGGCCATCGCCGGGGCGTTGACGCAGATCACCGCGTGGTGGACGGCGGGCGGCTGCGGCCGCGGCGGGGTCGCGGCTCGGCCCGGGCCGAGCGGTGCGCCCGCGGGCCCGGCCGCCGGGGCCTGCTCGTGGCGGCCCACCGGCCTGGGCGGCGCGCCGACCACGCTCTCGGCCGGCGTGGCCTGTGGTGGCCTCATGGCGGTCACCGGACTCTCCTCCCCTCGGCGGTCCGGTGGCCGGGTCAGGCCGGTGGGCCGCGAGCATGCTCGATCGCGTGCTGATGATGCCGGGCCGGCAGGGCCGTCCCGTCGGCGGGTGTGCCGTTTTTGGCCGTACCCGGTGACGGGTCGTGCCATGCGGTGCTCGGTACCGGGCCGGTACCGGCGCGCCGCGCCTTCGTTCCCGGGGCCCGTCACCGTGGTCCGGCACGCCGTCAGGTCCGGCGGCCCGGTCGGCCGGTGACGCCCTTCCCCCGCAGCCCGCCCCCGCCGGGCCGCCTGGCTCCCTGGTGGCCACCGGTCATGGTGCCGCACGCGGCCGCCGACGACTGCCGGTGTCCGGCCGCTCTGGTCCGCGCCGCCCCGTGATCGGCCCGCCCGAACCGGGCGGAGGCCCCCGGAGTGAACGCCGCACACCGCCACCAGGTCACGCCCCGCCGCTGCGCCGCTGGTCGGGACGGTTCTGCAGGGCGGTCGTACGGCTTCCGTCGGAACGTCACCGGGGTCTCGCCGCGGGCGCGTCACCGTCCGCGATCCGGGGCCGGAACTCGTCTCGCGGGCCTCCGTCGGGCCAGCTCGGGGCGGTCGTCGGCCGGGGTCGGCCGACCGGTCGGACGGACGGGGCGGTCGAACCGGTGCTCGACCGCCGCCAGGATACGGTGCGGGGGTCGCGGCCCCCGCACCCGGTGACCCCGTGAACCGCGACGCCATCGCTGTGACCAGCAGAGACCGAGGAGTTGCATGTCCACCATCAGCCGGCTGCCCGGGATTGTCACGACCGACCACGTGTTCCAGCTGCCGCTCGACCACGCCGCCCCGCAGGGCGAGCAGATCGAGGTGTACGCCCGCGAGGTGGTCGCCGCAGGCCGCGAGCGGGCCGACCTGCCCTGGCTGGTCT